>CAZERK010000398.1:0-2877 GCA_964514515.1 uncultured Planctomycetaceae bacterium | reverse complement strand
CGGAAGACCTCGGGCACCGGCCTCCCCCTGACCAGCCGCACTTCCGCCTGAACGACCGACGCCAACGGGTCGACGCGTTGAGCGATCGCCATCGCCTGCACGACCGAAATCGTCGCCTGAGCGAGCGCCGCCCGGCTGCGAGTCTCGATCTCAGGCTCGTCGCCCGACGCCGATGACGCCGACAGCACCGCGGCAATACACCACGCGGTGACGAAGAAACCTCGCCTGCCGTCCGTTCGCACGATTCGCCTCCTGTTCTCCCGTATATACGGGCGGCCCCCGATCCTACCGACGCTACGCGAGGTTAACAACCGATGCAGCAAGTCGCGTCTGGCCCCGTTCTACCACGTTCGACGCTCGCGTGGCGAGGTTGATCTCGGTCCTAACCCGCGACTGCGGGCCGTGTCTAACCCCGTGTAACCGAGCCGCCCGCCGTCGGCCGAGAACCTTGGCCGAGACCGCGACGCGAATGCTCGGACGACGAATGACGTTTCGATCCTGATCCGGCCATCGCTGCCATGCGATGGGCCCCAGCAAACGAAGGGAGCTGAACGATGAACACGAAAACCGCGAAAATCCTGGTTTCGCTGCTCTTGGTGGGGTTTGCATGGCCGCTGGCCGGATGCGACGAGGATGACTTCTACGTGGGAGGCCGCGGCGGCTGGTCGGTCAGCGACGTACTCATCGATTACTGGCCGGGCTATGACGGTTACGCATACGACGAGGTCGAGTATTACGAGGAGACCTCGTACGTCACGACCGACACCTACGTCTATGACGTGGGCTACTACGACTACGGATACACCGACTACTACGGCGGCTACGATCAGGACTGGTGGAAGTCGAAGAAGAGCGGCAAAACGAAGTAGGCGAGGCGGTGCCGATCTTCCCCTCGGCTTCCAGAGCCACCGGGCGACAAGCTGTTCCCGGTGGCTCTCTTCTTTTTGCGCGCCCAGCCCCGCGCCATGCCTGCCACGCCCTCGGGCCTGGTCTCGCTCGGACCCTACCGGCCCGGTGGGGGTCGAAGCGGTCGGTGACACGGCCCTGGCATCGCCGAAAAGCCGGTCGGAGGCCCCGGTCGGCCCGACGGCGACGGCGACAGGTCGCAAGACGGCTCGTTCGAAGCAGACGTCTCCTCCATTTCCATCGGCTCATCTTCAAGCGGCTCCGCCGCCGGCGATTGCGGCACGACCATCTCGCAGCGGCCTTCGATGGCGGCGCCATCGCGCACGACGATTTTCGCGGCCTTGACGTCTCCGATCACACGGCCGTTGGACGTGATTTCGACCGTCTCGTCAGCCGTCACCGGACCACGAACGGTGCCGTGGATGAGGACGTTCCGAGCCATCAGCGCGAGGTTCAGTCGGGCGCCGGCCTCAACCACGACGTCGCCACACGTCGCGAGCGTCTTGCCGGGATGCGACCCGACCACGCGGAGGTTTTCGAGCGAGATGCGTTTCTGGCAATGCGGGCAGAAGACGGACAGGGCACGGGACGAGACGCGCATCATCCCGCGGCAGAAGCAGCAGCGAACGATCCGGGTTTTCGAATCGGCAGACACGCGGGACATGGTAAGGGAGAAGACCCTCCGCTGCGACACGCCGGCACGCGCTCTCGTTCTCCCGCGTTCTTGCCCGCGACTGCCGTCGAAAACAAAAACGCGCCCGGAGGGAGTCGAACCCCCAACCGTCGGATCCGAAGTCCGATGCTCTATCCAATTGAGCTACAGGCGCGGCGTCTCGCCGGACGGAACTCTTTTACCCGATTGTCTGGTTTTTTCAAGCCCCCAAGGGAGGACCATGGCTTTCCGCCAGGGCAATCGCGTTCTCGCCGCGTCAGCCACGACGGCGTACGTTTGAACAGAGCCGCGACCCACCGCATGTCCATGATCTCGGACCTGATGAGTCGACGCCAAGCAGCATGGACGGGTCTGGAAGACAGCCCGCCATCCCGACACGCCTTCCCGGCAAGATGGGAGCGGGCGATAACCAACGCCATCAGGCTTGACGATGCTCCGACTCGCTCCTGCATTGGGGAGCGCGTTATAGGATGGCGTGAAGCAGACAGGCCGGTCTGCCGCGCGGCATCATGGTCTCGGTCGCTCGACGACCGTGACCAGCGAATACTCGAGAAGCACCAGGTGGTTCGGCGTGGCGATTATTTGCGCAGACGGCAGGGCGTTGAAGAAGCCGGTTCGTTGTAGTCGTGCGGGATCGGAAACGTCGTACGTGAAGAGGCCGGGTTCGATCAGCAGCGAGTTGTCGTTAATCTGCAAGCCGCATTCGTCATTCCACATTTCCCATGACCATGATCTCCATGACCACAATTGCCACGGGCCATTGTGCGACAGCATTGAGAAGGGTGAAC
The DNA here is from genome assembly GCA_964514515.1 of uncultured Planctomycetaceae bacterium. GTDB lineage: Bacteria > Planctomycetota > Phycisphaerae > UBA1845 > UTPLA1 > CAZERK01. Next base: position 510 of record CAZERK010000398.1, on the reverse strand, counting down.
GCCAGTATTCACCGATCAGCCGCCGCGTGCCCGACTCCTCGGGGCCAAACGCCCGGATGCCGAGTTCGTCGCTCACGTACAGAACGCCGTTGGAACCGAGGGCCCAGGCCAAGGGGTGATGCGTCCTGATGCGCTGCAATTCGCCCACACGGAAGGGTTGGACAGCTCGCCACCATGCGTTCGGAACCGGCCTGAACAAGTTCGTCGGGTGGGCTTGAAGCTCCGCGAGCACGTCAGGGTTGTCGATCGGGACGGCGTCGATCTCCCAGTCTTTGTCAGAAGTCGGGCGTATGAAAGCAAGATACCGCTGCCGCTGACAGATGGTCGTGCCTGCGGGCAGCGGGATGGAATATCGCATCTGGGGACGCGCTTCATCGCTCCAGTCTACGACGCGTAGGACTCGTCTTCGCAGGTACGCTTCTCGTCCGCCCTCGCTGCTCGGCGGTTCGGTCGACCTGACACGCTGGGTCAGGTAGCTGTATCGCGCCGTCATCAGGTGCTTCGCCGGAT
>CAZERK010000397.1:0-3979 GCA_964514515.1 uncultured Planctomycetaceae bacterium | reverse complement strand
CTTCTTCCGCGCCGCCTGTCGCAGCAGGAGGCGCCCGAGCAGCACGGCGACGGCGCAGTCCACCAATCGGCGGCCGTAGAGGTCCATGTAGTCGTTGCCGCGCGTCTTGACGAAGGCGATGCCTCGGACGACCTCCTCGCGGCCCGCGACGAGCTTCTGCTTCAACTCGTGCAGGAGCTTATCGGTGTACTCCGCATGCTCCAGCTCTTCGATCCGCTTCTCGAATGCGCCCGAGCAGACGCCCCGGACGGCCGCGACGATCTGAAGCTGGCTCGTGCCCTCGTAGATCGTCGTGATGCGGGCGTCGCGAAGGAACCGTTCGACGGGGTAGTCCTTCATGTAGCCGGAGCCGCCGAGCACCTGTACGGCGTCGTAGGCCACGCGGTTGCACATCTCCGACGCGAGGTACTTGCACATCGGCGTGAGCATGCCGTTGAGCCGTTTGAGCACGCGAGCCTCGGCCTTGCGGCGCTTGAGTTCTTCCTTGTCGGCCGGCGGGTCGTGCTCGAGGATTTGCGAGTTGACGTTCTCGAAGTCGGCGGACCGACTCGCCTCGTACGTCAACGCACGGGCCGCCTCAATCGCCGTCCGCATCTCGCAGAGCATCTCCGCCACGGCGGGAATCCGCTCGATCGCCACGCCGAATTGCTTGCGCGAGTGCGCATAGCGCCGAGCCACGGCATAGGCCGCCTCGGCGATCCCCAACGATTGCGCGGCGATGCCGATCCGCGCCCCGTTCATCAACGCCATGACGTACGTAATCAGCCCGCGTTGCCGCTCGCCGATCAGCTTCGCAGGCGCGTCGTCGTAGACCAGTTCGCACGTCGGCGAGCCGTGAATCCCGAGCTTCTCCTCCAGGTGCCGGACGCGGATGCGCGGACCGCGCTCCGTCAAGAACAGGCTCAGCCCGCGACCGTCCGAGATGTCCGGCTCGCTCCGGGCCAGCGTCAGCAGGATTTCGCCGCAGCCGTTCGTGATGAAGCGCTTGACGCCGGTCAGCCGCCATTGTCCGTCGGTATCCTGCCAGGCGCGCAGGGCAATCGCTTGCAGGTCGCTGCCGGCATCGGGCTCGGTCAGGACCATCGCGCCGGTCGCCCGGCCCTCGGCGAAACGCGGCAGATACTCCGCCTTGATCTCGTCGCTGGCGTAGGCGTTGATCGTCTCGGCGATGCCCTGCAGGCCGAAGATGTTCATCAGCGAGCCGTCCGCCCGGCTGACGATCTCCGTGGCCATCGTGTAAATCAGGTTGGGGCAGTTCAGGCCGCCGTAGGCGCGGGGCAGCGTGAAGCCCATCAAGTCCGCCTGGGCCAGCGCGCGAAGGTTCTCCAGCACGCCGCGGCCGAGCGTGACCGGGCCGTCCTCGTTGAGGTGGTTGCCCTCGGCGTCGACCGCCTCCGCCCGGGGCGCAATGCGGTTGCCGGCGATGTCGCCGACGATCCTGAGAATCCGCCGGTAGTTGTCGATGGCGTCGGCGGCGTCGACGGGCGCGCAGCCGTCCCCGTCGTCGTCCCGTTCCTTGAAGCCTCGCTCCTGGACGGTCGCCACCTCGGCCAGGTCAAGGTGCTCAAACAAGAACTGGATGTCCTCGTTATCCAGGAAGAAGTTCGGCATGAAACACCTTCGTGCGAATCAACCGCGCTCCTTGATGGCCTTGATCATCATCGGGATGACCTTGTGCAGGTCGCCGACGATTCCGTAATGGGCCACCGAGAAGATCGGGGCGTTCTTGTCCCAATTGATGGCGATGATCTTGGCCGACTCCTCCATGCCCGCCCGATGCTGGACCTGCCCGCTGATGCCGCAGGCGATGTACAGCGCCGGCCGAACCGTCGTGCCCGTCTGCCCCACCTGATGGTCCTTGGAGATGAACCCGCCGTCGACGGCCGCACGCGAGGCCCCCACCGATCCGCCGATCGCGGAAGCCAGATCGTGGATCAGTTGGAAGTTCTCCTTGCAGCCGACGCCCCCGCCGCCGGCGACGATCGTCCGAGCGGCCTTCAGGTTCACCTTGCGGGCCTCGCGGTGGCGCTCAATCAGCTTTACCGCCAGGTCGAAATCGTTGAACTCGATCTTTTCCTCGACGATCTTGCCGGTTCGTTTCGGGTCGCCCTCCAGCATCCGCATCACGCCTTCGCGCACCGTCGCCATCTGCGGCCAGCGGTCGTAGTTGATGATGGTGGCGATGATGTTGCCGCCGAACGCCGGACGGATTTGCAGCAGCAGGTTTTTGTGCGTCTCCTTGGTCCGGGGGTCGCGATAGTCGCCCAAGTCCAAATCCGTGCAGTCCGCAGTCAGGCCGGCCTTCATCTCCGAGGCGATGTGCGGCGCCAAATCCCGGCCCAGCGGCGTCGCCCCGTAGATGACGATCTGGGGGCGGTGCTTCTCGATGAGCCGGCACATCACGCGCGCGTACGGCAGCGTTCGGTAGTCTTGCAACTGCGTATCGTGTACGTGATAGACCCGATCCGCGCCGTGAGCGATCAGTCGATCGGCCAGCTCCCGCACGTTCCAGCCGGGCAGGACGGCGCCCATCCGGACGCCGAGGCGGTCGGCCAACTGCCGCGCCTTGCTGCACAGCTCCAGCGAAACGTCGTTCAGGCTGCCGTCTTCCTGCTCGGCGAAGACCCAGACCTCACCTTGTCGATTCGGACTTATCATGACGCGCTTTCATCAGAAGAGAACGATGAAGGCTGAAAGCTGAAGGATGAAAGATGAACGGCAACGCGCGGAAGTCGAAACAATCGAGAACAACAAGGCCGATTCTTCATCGATGACCTTCGTTCCTCGCGTCTCGCCGTCCGTCCTTCAATCCGCGTGCCTGTCCCTTCTTCTCGCTCCTTTCATCCTTCAGCATTCGTCCTTCATCCTTCTTCCTCATCCCAGCGTATGGTCCACGATCAGCTCATGGATCATCTTCTTGACGCCCTCCGTCGTCGCCGGGATTTCGGTATAGCCTTCCTTCGTCAAGACGATCGACTGCACGCGATGGACCTTGGTCGGCGAGCCGGTCAGGCCGCACCAGTCGAAGTCCGCCTCAACGTGGTCCAGGTTCCATTGTTCCATCAGTAGGTCCCGCATCTTGAGCTGTTCGATGCGTCGCGCATGCTCCGCCTCGCGCTGCGCGTCCGTCGCGTTGGGCATCGCCGCAGCCACCTGCTTGGCAACCTCGTCAACGGTCGAGGCCCGCTTGTACCGCATGACGCGCCGGGCCGCGGCCGGCCGCGGCTCGTTGGCCGTATCCAGGACCGTCAGCAAGACCGGCAGGGGCGATTCCAGGACCTCCCAACCGTTGCCCACGTTGCGGCGTACCCGGACCCTGCCGTCGCCTGCCTCGACCAACTGCTCGTAGTACGTGATCTGGGGAACGCCCAGCTTCTCAGCAAGCTGGGGGCCGACCTGAGCCGTGTCGCCGTCGATCGCCTGCCGGCCGCATAGCACGAAGTCGTACCGCCCGATTTTCTTCACGGCGCGGCTGAGGATGTAACTCGTCGCCAGCGTGTCGCTACCGGCGGCCCGGCGGTCGGTCAACAGGATGACGCGGTCGGCGCCGCGGTACAGGGCCTCGCGCAGGACCTCGCAGGCGGCTATCGGCCCCATCGTGAGAACGGTCACGCTGCCGCCGAAACGGTCGCGGATGTCCAACGCGGCCTCCAAGGCGTGCAAATCTTCGGGATTGAAGATCGCGGGGAGGGCGGCGCGATTGACCGTGCCGTCCGGGTTCATGACGTCGCCGTGGATGTTAGCCGTGTCGGGAACCTGCTTTACGCAGACGATACTGTCATAACCCAAGGGTCTCCTCCCGTTCGCAATGTGCGCGCAGTTCCGCCTTCTCGTCGGCCCCTTTCGCAGGCGGACGGTGCAGGTTAGCAGGCGGCAACAGGACCGTCAAGAAAGCCCCGCTGGCTGGCAGTATCTCCCGAATCTCATCGCAGCGTCGGCCCCCTGGGGCCGACGCTGTTCGCCAGCGGCGCTCGATCTC
>CAZERK010000396.1:0-3982 GCA_964514515.1 uncultured Planctomycetaceae bacterium | reverse complement strand
GCAAGCGACGAACGAGCCGGTCGCGAAGTCCAACGCGCCCGCGCCGCCGCCGCCGGTCGTCGTCGATACGTTCCAACAGCGCATCAAGGACCAGGAAGCAGCCGTCGCCAAGGACCCCGACAACCTGGCCGAGCAGTACCGCTTGAGGATGATGTACCTGCTCGCCGGACGACATGCGGACGCCCTGAGCTTGAGCGACGGCGTGGACGCCGAAACCCAACAGATCATCCAGGCCCAGGTGCGGACGTTGATGGCGGCTGAGGGCCTCTCGGGGCGCGATCCGGCGGCCGGTGCGAATCAACTGCTCGAGCCGGTGCGGAACCTGGAGAACCTGATTCGAGCCAAGGCGGACCTGCAGGTACCCAAAGTCGTGCTCTGCACGGCCGCCCAGAGCTATGGCATCTATGACCCGATCGAGCCGCCGGAGTTCCCGGCCGGCCGGCGCACGGCCGTCATCATCTACGTCGAGGTAGACAATTTCAGTTCGGAGACGACGGCATCAGGGTACTTCCGCACGCTCCTGTCCGTCAGGCCCAGCCTGCTCAACAAGGCCGGTGAAGAACTGTGGAGCACGAGCTACGAGAACATCGAAGACCTGTCCCGCCAACGGCGGCGAGACTTCTTCCTGATTGTCAAGGGCGTCATCCCGGCGTCGTTGGCGCTCGGCGAGTACGTGCTGAAGATCGAGGTGGAGGACGTCCTCGGCGGGAAGATCAACAGCAACACGCAGCCGTTCAAGATTGTGGCTCTGCCGGAGACGATGGGCCCGTAGCGCTCGATGCAGCGGAAACGCGCCGTGCGTCGGCCGTCCCGGCGCGCCGGGAATGCGACAGGCGAGCGCAGAACGCTCTGGCAAAACTGGGACAGGCATCCTCGATCTCTCGCTTTCTCTCGCAATTGCCGCGATCGACGGGAACCTGCCCCGGCGCTGTTGGATAGTCTTGGGTGCCATCCGTGCATGATCCCCTCGGCTCGACCTCCTGGCACAACAGGCACCTCGCCTGCTTTCAGGAATTCAACAGCATCCTGCTGCGCGAAGGCGTCAGCCACTTGTCGGTCATGGTCGTCGGTCCCGGGGCCGTCACGTCCCTCGCGGCGCCGCTGCTGAACGACGCGGCTCGAAGCAGCGCCTCGCGCCTCCGCAAGCTGGTCGGAGATGCAGCCCGCTACGGCGACCAATTGCTTCGCCGGGTCCCCGGCCTGCCGCTGCGGTCTCTTGAGCCGGCGGAGCTGTCCGCCAACCTCTCCATGCCGCACGATCTGATCGTCGTGGACCGCAGTCGGAGAATCCTCGAAGCCGTTCGGCGGCATCTGCCGACGGCCGAGTGCCATCTCGTTGACATATCTTTCCAGGCGATCCCCGTCACGGCCGACGTGGTCGTGGCCTTCAACGTCATCTGCCGTCTGGCGGAGCCCGTCGCGGGCCTGGCTCGCGTCGCGGCGGCCGTCAAGCCGGGCGGCTGGCTGCTCATCGACGACCGCTCCGCCGACGCACACATCCCGGCGCATCCGGCGTTCCATCGCGTCGCGCGCAAAATCCACCGTCGCGTAGACGCAGACAGCACGTTCCAGCAACCTTAGCCGCCCCCTCCGTCCCGTTCGCTCGGAATAGCCTGGATCGAGGCGCACGCAGAGCAGGTGCTGCAACCCAGCACGGAAGCCTCACGAAGCCGCCGCGGCAAACGATCCGGCTACAGCGTCTCCACCGTGACGTTCTGGTTTGCGTAAACGTTGATCTCACCGGCAATCGAAAGGGCCGTCCGCACGATCTGCTCCGCGGTCAACGACGTATGCCCGACGAGCGCCCGAGCGGCCGCCAGCGCGCAGCTCCCGCCGCTGCCGATCGCCAGGATGCCGTCCGACGGTTCGATCACGTCGCCGTTTCCGCCGATGATGAGGCCGCAGTCCCGGTCCGCCACGGCCAACAGGCTCTCCAGCCGGCGCAGCGCCCGATCCGTTCGCCACTCCTTGGCCAGTTCGATGGCGGCGCGTTTGGTGTTGCCGTTGAACTGATCGAGCTTCCCCTCGAAGCGTTCCAACAAGGCGAACGAGTCGGCCGCCGCTCCGGCGAAACCCGCCAGGACGCCGCCCTTGTAAAGCCGCCGGACCTTGACGGCATCCGCCTTGAGGACACTATCACCCAACGTAACCTGGCCGTCGCCTCCCATCGCGACTTGGCCCTCCCGCCGGACGGATAATATCGTCGTCGATCGAATTCGCATCGCAGCCTTGCCGATCCGCCACCTTGCCATCGCGTGGCGTGTATGATGTTATATGAGGGGTCCAACATGAGGAAGTTGAAAACCACGAACTCCCCTCTCCGAGCGATCGCGCCTTCGCGCATCGTGCTGCTGCTGGCCGCCCTGCCGTGCCTGGCGGTGCTCGGCTGCCAGGAACCAGCCCACGCGCCGCAGGTGCAGCGAGATTCGTTTCAACAGAAGCCCCCGGCCGGGGGCCCACCGACGACTTCTGAGCCTGACCGGTTGGCACTTCCGCTGCAGCCGCCGCCGCCCGAACGACCGGTGCAACCGCCTTCGCCTCCGCCTGCGACGGAGCTTGAGACGAGACCCACGGCAGAGCCCGAGCCGAAGCCGGAGACGCCGCCCTCACCGGAATCTGGCGAGGCGAGTCGTGACGCCGAGCCGCAGGCATCGTCAGTTTCCCCCCGAAAGCCGAAACGCCCCAAGAACACCTGGGTCTACTTCCGCGAGGCGTTCGACACGGAGAAGGACGTCAGCATGTCTGCCGACTGGACGGGCGACGATCGAATCGAGATTCGCACCAAAAACGTCAAGCGACTCACGATCGATCTGGCCGGACTACCGAAGGGCGCTCCAACGAAAGGCCCGTGGAACCTGCAAATCGACGGACAGGGCGTCCAGATGTGGGGGCGAAGCCCGAAAGCGGGCTATACGGGGAGAATCCGAGACCTCGTGCGGTCCGTCAACGGCAATTGGACGGTCGATCGCGAGCGGATGTACCGACTATCCGAAGAGCGTCGCGACGAAATCGCGCCCGGCGTCAGGTTACCGCCAATCTAGCCTGCGCTTCCTCCGCCGAGCAGCCGCGAACGAGCAGCACCTTTCGAGGATTTCCGGCGCCCCTTACGACTGACACTGTCTTGGCGCTAACGCCCAGGCAGGCCGCCAGCAATTCGGCGACGGCGGCGTTCGCCTTGCCCCGTTCCGGTGGGGCCGACACCTGCACCTTCAAGGCGTCGCCCAGCACGCCCACGATTCGCTCGCGCGATGCGCCGGGCACGACCTTGACGCTGATCTCGATCCCGCCTTGCACCGCCCGTATATAGGCCGCCATCATCATCCGCTCATCGCAAGCCGGTCGCCCCCGCCCTCACCCGTTCCCCACCCTCAGCCGTTCGTCGCCGACGAGCGGTGCGCCAAGTCCGCGGCATGACCGCCGTTGAGTTGTCCCAGCTCGCGACTTCGGTGAAACGCCGCCAGAACCGCCTCCGTCACGTGGGCCGCCACGCCGCATGAACGCAGCTTGTCCATCGCCGCCTGCGTCGTGCCGCCCGGGCTGGTCACCGCCGCACGCAGCTCCGCCGGCGACGCGCCGTTCTCCAATAGCATGGCGCCCGCCCCTACACACGCGTGCGCCGCGAGCGTCTGGGCGTCCTCCGTCTTCAGGCCTGCTGCCACGCCGCCCTCCATCATCATCTCGACGAAGTAGTAGAAGTAGGCAGGCCCCGATCCGGCCACGGCCGTGACCGCATCCATCAAACCCTCGTCCTCCACCTCGACGACGACGCCGCCGGCACGAAACAGGTGCTTGGCTTCGTCCATGTCATCCAACGATGCGTGACGACCTCGATAGAGCCCCGTCACGCCGCGTCCAAGTCCGAAGGGCAGGTTCGGCATCGCCCGCACGATACGTGGCGATCCGCCGCCCAGAAGCTCCGCCACGCGGTCCGTCGACACGCCGGCCATCAGGCTAACGAACAGATGGTCGCCGGTGTCCGCAC
>CAZERK010000395.1:0-3986 GCA_964514515.1 uncultured Planctomycetaceae bacterium | reverse complement strand
CGCAGCATCATCCGACAACTGCCGGGCATCCTCCGGTGGCTCAGATGGCATCGCCCAGAAGCTCCTTCAGGCGGATCAGGGCCCGGACGCAGAGGCTTCGCACGGCCCGAACGGTCTTGTCCATCTCCGCTGCCGTCTCCTCGAAGCTGAGTTGGTTCAGATACCGCAGGCGCAGCACCTCGCGATGGTCCTCGCTGAGACCGTCCAACGCCGCCCGGAGCATCCTCAGGCGGTCGGCGCGATCGGCCGTCGTGACCGGCCCCGTAACCGAGCCGGGGATCAACTCGATCAAGTTCAGAATCGACTCGTCTGCCTGGGCGACGTCCGCCGCTCGCAGTTCGCCGCGCCGCTTGACGGCTTTGAACGCCTTGCGGTCTGCATCGCAGATGCTGTTGACGGCGATTCGCCGGAGCCACCGGAAGAAGCTGCCCTTGCCCTGGTCTTCAAAGCCGTCGATGTTCCTCAAGGCGTCGACGCACACCTGCTGCATGATGTCCTGCGACTCCATCCGTTGCCGCAGACGCCCGCCCAATTCCGCCCGTACGGCGGCCAGCAGCCGATCGGCGTGGATCGTCAGCAGCCGGCCCATCGCCGCCTCGTCGCCCTGCCGCGCGCGTGCGACCAGTTCGCGTGTCTCGTTGGAGTCTTCCTGGGCCAACCGAGGGCTCCTCTTCGAGGCTACGGCCCCACGAGGGCGCGACTGCGAACGAAAGGCAGCAGGCCCTGCGGTCCGCTCGTTGAGATGAGTCGTCCGTTCACGGCCTGGACTGGGCGTATCGTCCGCACCGCGCAAAACGCCGTGCGTGCAACGCACGTTCGCCGTATCTCGTCTCCAAGACGATTTACGGTTGCGTGCGACTTCGCAGTCGGTAGCGGCCGAGCTCCTGCTCGGCCGGGGCGCGGAGAATGCGGCCGATCCAGCATCGTCAGGGCGCGGTCCCGGCAGATCGGCCGAGGACGATCTTCTTGTTGTCGTCCTCGTTCTTGGCCGCCATCGAGTAGTTGTCATCCTGCCGCTGATGGTTCACCCTGCTTTTCTGCAGGTAGAGATCCATCACGTCCTGGGCGTCGAGCCCGACGCATTGCGCCAACGATATCCAGAAGAACAGCAGGTCGATGACCTCGACGCGGGCGTTCTGCAGGTCGTGGAGGCAGAACCGGCGGCCGGCCTTTGCCTCCGCGCACCAATGCTTCCAGTAGGTGCAGTCGCGAAGCTCCTCAAGCTCGTTGGACGCGGCCATGATGTAGTTGTTGAGCCATTCGCCGGCGACCTGCGGGTCGAAGTCGCGGCGGAGACGGTCGGGATCGAAGCCGGTGCGCTTGTTCAACTCGGCCTGGCGTTTGAAGAGCTCGTCAAGCATGGATCTTCTCTCCGATCTCGGACGACTCGTCCGTGGAGCCTCGGACTTCGCACGTGCGCAGGGCCGCCGACTCGCGGCTCCAAGGAGCCCCGGACGTCAGTCCGGGCGGTGCTGCGCATAGACCGGCAGTCGCCAACTTGGCCGGCGAGCGATTGTCACGTGCGGCGTCTCGCATGGTCGCGTTGAGACGGCTTTTCTGGATTGGGAGCTTACCAAATTCGGGAGCGGCGTTCGACGTGGAAGAAGCGGGAATATGCCGGCGTATGCCTGATCCTGGTCTGTTCCGGCCGATTCGCCCGTCCAGCGACCGGCGGGCCGACGCCTGGACCGGCTCAGGCGCTCAGTCGGCGGTAGAACTCGGCGTTTCGCTCGACGTAGGAGGCCCATTTCTCAGGTAGATCATCTTCGTGGAAGATCGCGCCAGCGGGGCATTCGTCGAGGCACAACCCGCAATCGATGCAGGTCCTGGCGTCGATGTAGAGCATCTCCTCGTGCTTGAAGGCGAGTTCCTCGGGCGTCGGATGGATGCAGTCGACCGGGCAGACCAGGACGCAGCCGCCGTCCTTCACGCCAAGGCACGGTTCCGTGATGACGTAGGTCATGGCCGAGGACTCCGTTCGTCTGCGCCAAGAGCAGGAAAGACGCAGACGTTGTCTGTAACCTCGATTCGCCTTCGCGTCTCCCGTGCCAGCAGGCAGCCAGATTATAGAAGCGGAGAGACTCCTCGTCCGAACCGAGGTTCGGATGCTGAACGGGCCGACGAGGCCGACGCATTCTCGGAATCAGAACCGCGCCGATGATGGAGCGGTCACGCCAGGGGGCGTCTCGAAATCGCTTCTTCATCCCGATGTGTCTTGGCGGCTCTGTTTGGACGCACACCGGCGGTCGCGACCGAGGCGGACGTCGCAGATCTGCGCGTGCCAGGGCTGTGACATAACGTCAAGGTAGAGTCGCCCAACGTCAGCCGAGTCGAGAACGCCTGAGTCGAGCGCGTCGAACGCGAGACGCCGCGCTCGACAGGCCTGGAACGTCACGTCCTTCCGGGTTCGCCGATCCGTCCGATCAGCCGCGTCTGCGTGGGCGAGATGAGTTCGTACGCTTTGTCGCGCCAGACGAATCGCCGCGACGACGCGGACGAGACGAGCAGCGCCAGGTGCAGCAGTCCCGAGAACGTGACGCCGGCGACGTCCCAACAAAAGTCCCGCCACGTCCAATCAGGCGGCCGCAGGAGGCGTCGGACGGCAAGCTGTCGAAGCCAGGCCTTGCTGATCGCCAGAAGCAGGATGCCGATCCAGCCGAGCAAGGCTGCGGCGGAGACGGTCGCGTTGCCCAGCCAGCCGAACAACGAAGCGACGAAGAGCGCCGCGACCGCCGTGCCGCCCATGACGAAGTTCAGGCAAAGGAGAAGTCCCGACCGCCACAGCCGCGGGATATAGACGCGCGTGATGATGAGCTGGCGCCTGGCGAACTGCCAGAAGCCGCGGAACGTGGTCTGGTCCGCGCTGGGCACGAGGGCATGCGGCACGAATCGAATCCGCAGGCCGGCCTCGCGTGCCGCCAGCGCGATGGGATAGTCGTCGGTCAGCGAGCCTTGCCAGGCCTGGGCGATGCGAAGGGCGTCGAACGTCGTCCGCAGAATCGCCGTGGCGCCGCCCCAACAGAAGTTGAGCCGTTCGTTGTCCAGGAGGGTCAGCGTCGCGGCGTTCCAGGCGCTTCGGGCGCCCGCGGCCAGGCCGCCCGTCGCCGTGTACCAACGGTAGCCGGTCGTCACGCCGACGCCGCTCTCCGACAAGGGCGCGACCAGATGCCCCACCCAGTCGCGGGCGGGCACCGCGTCTGAATCGAGGAAGATGAAGACCTGCCGGTCCTCGGCGACCGCGCTCAAGGCGGCCAGGAGATTGTGCACCTTCTGCGAACGGCCCTCGGCCGGGCCGGCTTGCACGAACCGGTGCGGAGGACGGCTCCACGACCGCGTCCATCCTTCGACGGCCGCCCAAGCGGGGTCCGACTTATCCTCGAACGTGAAGATGACGTGGTAGTCGTCGTAGTCCTGCTCGCCGACCGCGCGCACCGTCTGTTCGAGCTTGTCGTCTACGCCGCAGCACGGCAGGATCACCGCCGCCTTCGGTTGGTACAAGAAGCGGCCGCCTGCGTCCCGCAGCGCGCGGGCCCGGTCTCGGTCTTCGACGACGCGGCGATAGAACTTCCAGCCGTGCCTTAGGTCCAGCGCGCCGTGAACAAAGGCCAGCAGCCACAGAAGCAAGACAACGAGATAGATGACGTGCTCGGCGCTCATCCGCGGTTACAGGCGCTCCGACAACTGACCGGCTTCGCTTGGCGCGGTCCGCCGACGATACCGTCAGCCCGGGCGCATTCAAGTCGGTCGCGACGTCTCCAGCGAGCCGGGCGCGCCAACGCATCAGGAGATTGCATCCCGCCGGCGAATGCGCGCCGCCTATCCGCCACGGGCGGGCCGGCCCAGGCGGCTACACCGGTTTACGATCTTACGCAGCGTTCCCGGCGCGCCGGGAACGCTACGCGCGAACATGAAACGCTCCATGCTACATCTAAGCGAGAGACGCTCTATTGGCCGGCGCCGACGGGCGGCGGCTGTTTGCTTTCCGT
>CAZERK010000394.1:0-3988 GCA_964514515.1 uncultured Planctomycetaceae bacterium | reverse complement strand
CAGAACCCGACGCCGTCGGCCGTCACGAGGCAAGCGGAAGGACGCTCCGATCAGAGGCCGCACCTCCTCCGTGCTCGTGCCCGCCCGTGCCCTTGCTCATCTCGGCCTTCAGGATGTGCGCCCCCCGAACGACGTACCGTTCGCCCGGCTCAAGCCCGGATGCGACCGCCGTGTGTGTTTCGTTGGAGCGGCCGAGCACGACGGGCCGCCCTTGGAATTCTCCGCCCTCGGCGACAAAGACCACCGCCTGGCCCTCGATCGTTTGAATCGCCTCGTTTGGAACCAGAGTCGGTACATCCTCCAAGGCGACGAGAATCTCCGCAGTCACAAAGAGGCCCGGCTTCCACGCAAGGCCGTCGTTGGAGATGACCGCACGCGCGAGACCCGTCCGGGTGGATTCGCGAATGATGAGGCCCGCATAGCTGATCGTCCCTTCGGTCGTCATCGCCCGACCCCTGGGCCCCCGGGCGGTCACCCGGACTTTCTGACCGGCTCGGACTTCGTTCGCATCTTGGGGGTAGGTCGTGACGTCGACCCAAACGGTGGATAGATCTGCGATCACGAAGACGTCGCTGTCGGCCCCATGCACCTCACCAAGAACGAGATGCTTCTCGACGACATAGCCTGCGAACGGCGCACGAATCTCATAGCGCGAAAACGTGGCTTCGTCTTGCTCGCTGATCGCGCGGACGGCGCCGTGCTCCAGACCGAGTGCACGCAGCTTGGCGACAGTCTCGCGGTGGGCGATTCTGGCCTCCTCCCGTTTCTGGCGGGCCTCGTGATACTCCTGCTCGGGAGCAATCTTCTTCGCCACGAGGTCTTCGATCCGTTTGAAGTTGGTCTCAGCAAGCTCCATCCGAGCCTCGGCGGCCAGATCGGCAGCCCTGGCCTCGGCCAGCTCTCGGCTTTCGAGGGCAGCCATGAGTTCGCCCGCCTCAACCAAGTCGCCGACGTTCTTTCGGACTTCACTGACCGAGCCGGCGACCCGCGGCACGATATGGGCCACGCGATCGGCGTTGAGCGCGATCTCCGCAGGCAGTTTGAGCGTCTGCTCCAGCTTGCCGCCAGCAGCTTCGACGACCTGAAGGCCGAACTGTCGGATGGCCTCCTGCGAGAGTCTCACCGGATCCTCGCCGTGCTCGTCGTGCCCCGCGTCGGCTGCATGGGCGGCGACGCCGTGTCCGTGCTCGTCCATCTCGCATGCGTGGGAAGCCGCGGGCGTATCCGCCTGGCGATGCGTCAGCCAAACGTAGGCAGCGCTGCCTCCGCCAAGCACGCCCAGCGGCAAGACGATGAGGACTGTCATCAGAATGGCTTTCCACATGATCGATGTCTCCGTCTATAGCAGGTAGGCCGCCGCCGCTTGGCGAAGGAAGTCCCCCGAGAACGCGGCGAGTTGCTCCTGGATGCTCGCTTCGCACGTGCCGACCGCCACCAGCAGCGTGCCCACGAGCAGGCCCAACCGTGTCCATCTGTTCATGGCTTGTCTCCTGTTGCCGGCTGACTGACGGCTGGTTGCGCTGGTACATCGTTGGAGGCTGTTCCGTGGCCGTCCGTCGCCGGCGCCTCCCGGACCGAACTCCGCGGCTCGTCGACGCTCTGGGGCAGCTCGTTAGATCTCAAGGGACAGAAGCCGGCCATCGGCAGGCCCACCGCTCGCTCCAGCTCGGGGAGCGCCGCCGCCGCCGTCTGAATCGCCTCGATCAGGCGCCGGCGCGTGTCGAGGAAAAACCGTTGAGATTCGAGAACCGAGAGGAAGGAGGCGCGGCCGGCCTTGTACGACTCCCGTGAGAGATCGAGGTTGCTCTGCGCAAGCGGTATGAAGCGGTCACGGTACGTATCGACGATCCGCCATGCCGTCGCCATGCGGTCGCAGGCGCTGCGGACCTCCTGTTCCATCCGCTGATTCGCCGATTGAAACATCATCTCGGCCTGCCACCTGGCATACTCAGCCTTGGCGATCTGAGCCTGGTTTTGATCGAAGATGGGCAGCTCCAGCCCCCACGTCGGTCCGATGATGAAGTCGGTGTTCTGTCGCCGCTCCGACCGCGGCTGAATCTCCGGCGCGGTCAGCTCGCCGCCGGCGATGGAGGCACGCGCCGTATCCGCCAGGATGTTGCGGCCGGGCTGGGCCTTGCGTTCCGCACGCTCCATTCCCACGCCGAGTTCCACAATCGGGAACACCCTGAGATACTCCTCGCGCACGCGCGCGTCCGCTTGCGCGACCGCTTGCCCGGCGGCACGCACGTCCAGCCGCTTCTCTCGGGCGACGACGATCACGTCCTCCACCGGGATGAGATTCGGCGACGATGACGGCAAGGGATCTGACAGCGCGATTCGTTCGGGATCGACGGCTAATCCGAGCAACTGCGCGAGACCGCGACGCGCCTCCGACACGGCGAGCCTGGAGATCTCGACCGACAATTCGGCCTCCAGCACGGCGCTGCGAGACAGATTCACATCGAGCTCGCTGCCTGCCCCCGCCTCTTGGCGCCCGATCGCCAACTCCAGTAGTTGATGGGCAATCGCGAGGTTATCCAACGCGACCTTGTGCAGTTCCTCGGCGGCGGTCGCGCCGATGTACGCTGCCCGGGCGTCGGCCGCCAAGTCCGCCGCTTGCCTGGCCAGTCGCAGAATCACCTGGTCCAGAGCCGTCCGAGCGACGCGCCGGCGGACCGGAATCTGCCAAAACTCGGCGATGTTCTGCGCGAGGGTGACTTCCACGTTGGCGAGCCCCCCGCCCGCCGGCAGCCGAAGCGAACCGCCAAGCGATGGATTGGACAGTAGACCGGATTGAACGAGGTCCGCTCTGGCCATGCCGACGTCCATCCAGGCGGCCTGAAAGGCAGCGTTGTTCAATAGGCACACGCGAACGGCCTCGTCGGCCGTCAGGCCCCCGGTCAGCAGGGCCTCGACGTGGGACTCGACCGCATCCGCTTGATCCGGCCGGTAAGCGATGCTTTGACCGGTGGCCTCCGCGACGCGTTGCGTGACCGCGCCGTAGTCCTCTCGAGGATCCACTGCGGCGCATCCCGCAAGCAGGACGCCCAACCACGCAAGAACGATATCGCGCATCAATCGACGAAGCGTGTCCATGGGATCCGGACTCGATGACGGTGGATTCAATTGCACGGGCCCGGCAGTCGCGCCGGCGCCGTTCCCCGCCGAAACTCGGCGCGGACTAGACGCACATGACAATCGCACGCTGAAGCAAGACAGGAGGGATCAGATCAGAAGGGGTAGAACACGGTCAACAAGCAGCGGATCTCGATCGGCCAGGGTCGCACCGAACAAGCTGCCGGCCGCACCGACCGTGAGCGTCACGCTCCGCGCGTCCGGAAGGGTCGCGAGGACCGCAGCGACCGGAATGGCGCATACCGGCGCATCGGCGTTTTCGTCTCGGGTGGCGGACGGATTCTCCGCAAGGACGCTTTGGCAGGGATCGTGGGGACAAGAGCTCGGCGCGGCATCCGGCGTGCGTGCAGACCCATCGCAGGCTCGGCTGCACTCACAAGGGTGCGCAAGGATATCGCCCGCGCATAATGCGGGGCCCAAGAAGAGGGACCAACACGCCAAGACGATGGCATAGAGCTTCGCCATACGCAGAGATTCTAGGCGAAATGCGAGGCCGCTTCCATCCCGGCCAAACCATCCCCCTGGGTGTTTCTATTCTGTCGCTCTGTTCTTGTCACAGATGGCGTCGGCCCGCTATGCCGCCAGTCGCCGACTCATCCATCTCGCTGGACTCAGTGAAGCAAAGAAAACGATAATGGAATGCGTTCCTCGCGAACTGTGATAAGGAACTGCAGGAAGGGCCGCTTGTTCAGCATCCTGAAGCCACGAGGGATTCACTGGTATGGCCGCGTTCGCCAACTTCGCCGGGTCCGTCCCTGCCATGCCTCGCGGCGCGATACATCAGCGCAAAGGAGAGGCCCGGCGAACTTCTGGATCGCCGGGCCTCGCCAAAGCTGGCACTCACCTACTCTCG
>CAZERK010000393.1:2259-4007 GCA_964514515.1 uncultured Planctomycetaceae bacterium | reverse complement strand
CATCGTGCGTCTCCCTCCCGCCGCGGCGGCCTCGCGTCCGCCGCACCATCAGCCGCGTCGAGCCGCCGCGCCGCGAAGCATGGGCGGCAATTGAAACGACACGTTCTCCTCGGCCGTCGTACACGGCTCAACGGCATCCGCGCCGAGTCGCTTCAATTGGTCAAGCACCGCCTGCACGACAGGCTCCGGCGTGCTGGCGCCGGCCGTGACGCCGATCGTCTCCGACCCGTCCAACCAAGCCGGATCGATCTGATCCGGTCCGTCGATCAAATAGCCGCGGACGCCGCGGGCACGGCCGACCTCGACGAGGCGTGCGGCGTTGCTCGAATTCTTCGAACCCACGACGAGCAGCACCTGGACGCCGCGTTGCGCCATCGCCTTGACCGCATCCTGCCGATTCTGCGTCGCGTAGCAGATGTCGTCCGACGGCGGTGTCTCCAGGCCGGCGAACCGTTCCCGCAGGACGGCGATCACGCCCGTCGTGTCGTCCACGCCGAGCGTCGTCTGCGTCAGAACAACCAGCTTCTCGTGCGGCGGCAGGACGACCGACCGAGCCTGTTGCTCGTTCTCCACCAGCGTGATGCTCTCCGGCGCCTGGCCGATCGTCCCGATGACCTCGTCGTGTCCTTCGTGGCCGATCAGCACGACGTGGTAGCCCAGCCGAGCGTAGCGACGGACCTCCAGGTGAACCTTGGTCACGAGCGGGCACGTCGCGTCGATCAGCCGCAAACCGCGTCGCTGCGCCTCGGCGAACACCTCCGGCGCCGAACCGTGAGCGCTGAGGATGATCAGCGCCCCGTCGGGCGCCTCGCTCAGTTCGTCGACGAAGACCGCGCCCTTGCGCCGCAGGGAGCCGACCACGTGGCTATTGTGTACGATCTCCTTCCGCACGTAGACCGGGGAGCCGAAGACCTCCAAGGCCAAATCAACGATCTTGACCGCCCGATCGACGCCGGCACAGAACCCCCGGGGATTGGCCAACAGGACCTTCACGCATTCTCCGCCTCAACCTGACCAGCGTGCAGCGCTTCCTGAAAACCGCCTATTCTAAACACGCAACGCACGAGCGCGATTCCTTGAGAGCCCCCGGCCTTGGCCGGGGGGTACGTCCGTCATCGTGCGGCGCACGTTCCCGCCAACAGGGCCGCCCGCGGGCCAAGGCCCTCGGCTCTCAAAAAGCCGCCCCTCGGGCGACGCCCGCGGGATTCGTGGCTTTGTATGCTATCACAATTGCCGGGTTCGTTCCCGGCGCCCCCGGATCAGCGTAACCGTCCGCGGCGCCTTGCGGCATCGCGCGGCAGAAACGGGTTGGCACCGAGCTGAGCAAGGCCTGCGTCTCTGAAGAAGTGCCCCCCGAGGCGCCCGTTCCCCGTCGCCGCGCGGCGCTAGGGCGTCTGGCCCTGGGAGAGCAGCGCGGCCAGCCGCTCGCGCATTTGGGCGAGGGCCTGCCCGCGGTGGCTGATCCGATTCTTGTGTTCCGGCGTCAGTTCTGCCATCGTCTTGCCCAATTCCGGCAGGAAGAAGTGCGGATCATAGCCGAAGCCCCCCGTCCCCCGAGACTTGTCGATAATCGTCCCCTCGACGCTCCCTTCCGCCGTCGCCAGGATGCGATCCCCGTCGGCCAGGGCCAGGGCGCATCGAAATCGCGCCTGCCGCTTCTCCGGCGGCGCGTTCTTCAGCGCGGCGATGAGCTTCTTGTTGTTCGCTCGCGTCATCGCGTCTCGCGACGTGCCGGGCGGAGACTCGCC
>CAZERK010000393.1:0-2249 GCA_964514515.1 uncultured Planctomycetaceae bacterium | reverse complement strand
CTCCAACCCCGAATCGTCCGCCAGCGTCCACAAGCCGGTCGCGCGAGAGTAATGCTGAGCCTTCAGCGCGGCATTCTCCGCAAACGTCTTCTGGTCCTCGCCGGGCTCATCGATGGCGAAGGGCAAATCCGAAAGCGACTTCCAAGCCACGCAAGCGACCGGGCTGTCGCCCCGGCCCTTCGACAAAACCGCGGCGATTTCCTTGAACTTCCCCGGATTGCCGGTCGCAATCAGGATATCCCGAACGCCAGTCTCTTCGCTCATGGTTCCTTACCCGTGGAGTCGTCTCGAGGGATCTTGACAAGAAATGACAGATTCGGCATCCGCTCGATTTTGCCGGTCTCCGGATTGGTGGCCTTGCGATACATCCGATGGCCGTTCTCCAAGTTGTACATGAAATCCCCCTCGTTCCGCAAGGCGTTGACCGCCTGGCTGTAGGCCGGCCGGCCGTCGGCATAGGTCACCAGGGCGTCCTCGCCGAACGTCCCGACGCAGATTGATGACTTCGTGCCGTCCGGGACATGATAGTAATAGGCCTCGAAGTTCTGCTCCCGCAGGGCCTTGACCCATTCGACGGCCGCCTGCTTGTGGTTGTGCAGCGTCGGCGTGTTGTACGTCACGCCGATGTTGAGGCTGTAAACGCCCTTGGCGTTTCGCAAGTCCCATTCCGGCGGCCCCACGTCCTCCGTCGGCTTGGGAACGGGCCTGGCGCTGAAGAACGGATATTGATCACCCCTCGCCAACATGCGGATGAGCCGCAAGTCCCGCTTGATCTCGTCGTTCAGCTCGATGTGGATGTCGCCCTTGGCGTGCGACTCGCTGTCCACCTGGGCCTCGACGTACTTCAGATCGTAGTTGCCGTAATAGACGTGCCCTCGATCCGGCTCCTTCTTGACCCAAACCGCGTCGGCCTTGATCGTCTCAACCCGCTTGAGCGCGGCAGCCATCGAGTCCGCCATCTCGCCGGCGGCCGGTCCCTGGTACTCGTTGCACTCGATGGTCCACGTCTCGACGTCTCCAACCCGCCGCCCGAACGGCGAGCCGCCCTCGCCGAAGAACTCGTTCCAGCGGCGGACGTTCTCCTCGTGCCATCGTTGCATCTCGGGCGGATTGCAGCCGCAGCACGCAACCAGTACGGCCACGCAAAGCCCCCCGAGACGATCTCGATTGAACCGCATAACGCATCCTCAAGCCGATCGCGCCGGTCCTGGTCGGAGGGCACGTCCCGTCCGCGTGCGGCGCACGTTCCCGCCAACGGGGCCACCCGCGGGCCAAGGCCCGCGGCTCGCAACGAATCGACCGTCAACGCGCCAAGGCGCGCTGTTCGCAACCAATCAAACGCGACGGCCGGCTCGGCGAGCCGGTGCGCGCAAAGCCTTTCGCTGAACGTCCAGAATCTTCCCGATGCCGCCGCCAGCGACAGCCAGCAATCGGTCCAGCTCTCGTTTGCTGAACGTGCCCGCCTCGGCGGCGCCTTGGACTTCCACGAATCGACCGCCGCCGGTCATCACGACCGTGAAGTCCGCCTCCGCGCGGACGTCTTCCTCGTAGCAGAGGTCCAGCATCACGCGGCCGCTGACGAGGCCCACGCTGACGGCCGCGACCGCATCGACGATCGGCCCGCCCCGTACCAGCTTGGCTTGTCGCAGCGACCGCACGGCATCGACCATCGCGACGTACGCGCCGATGATGCTCGCGGTCCGCGTGCCCCCGTCGGCCTGCACCACGTCGCAATCCAGCCAGATGGTCCGTTGCCCCAGCTCGGCCATGTCGACGACCGCCCGCAGCGAGCGGCCGATCAACCGTTGGATTTCCTGCGCCCGGCCGTCGAGCTTGCCGGACCGACTGCGCGGCCGTCGCGGGCCCGTGCTGCCTGGCAGCATGTCGTACTCCGCCGTAACCCAGCCCAGGCCGGATTCCTTCCGCCACGACGGCACCGCCTCCTCAACCGTCGCGGTGCAGAGGACTTGCGTGCGCCCCAACTTGATGAGCACGGCGCCGGGTGCGGCATCAGTAACGCCCCGCTGAATGCGGATCGGTCGGATGTCGTTTGCTCGTCGGCCGTCGATCCTCACGACGCTGCCTCCAGGACAGTCGTTATCATCGTCTTGGCAGAAGCGGTCAAGCCCCGTCCGGACCGGCAGGTTTCGAGACGAAAGCCCGTCCGGTGCAGGCGCCGTTTCTGGTAGAATTGTCTCTATGGACAGAGATTCGGCGATGATGCTGCTCCGCGGCGGGCCGGAGGGGGT
>CAZERK010000392.1:0-4008 GCA_964514515.1 uncultured Planctomycetaceae bacterium | reverse complement strand
CGCCGGCCCAGTCTGGTCCTGTGCCGATCACCTGGATGGGCGAATTAACAGAGGAGCCGCGCCGATACCTGGACGTCTGCGTCAGCGTGTACCTGCCGCAGGATGCCGCCAAGGAGCAAACCATGTCCGAGCCAGAACAACCCCCACATGCCGCAGCGCCCGCTGCAGAAGAAACATCGGTTATGCACCCGCAATCCATCGAGCATGCCCGGCCTCGCCACGGGTTGCCGGAGAAAGACAAGTTCTTGCTGGCGGTAGCCCGCCTGGGCGCCTCGGACCTGCACCTGAAGACCGGCGCGAAACCGCGGGTGCGCGTGGGCGGAGTCCTGCGGACTGTCGACGTTGACGTCCTGCCCACCCAGGAATTTGAGCAGAAGCTGTTCGAGTTTCTTTCCCCCGAGCAACAGCAGCGCCTGGTGGCGGATGGTTCGGTCGACCTCGCCTATGACGTACCCGGCGGCGACCGCTTCCGCATCAATGTTTTCCGCCAGGAATCGGGGCTGTCCGTGGCCGCCCGGCGCGTGATGCGCAACATTCCCTCTTTTGAAGCGCTCCACCTGCCGGCCATTATTGGGAAGATCGCCGAAAATGGGGAGGGTCTCGTGCTCGTGGCTGGCGTTACGAGCAGCGGCAAGAGCACGACCATTGCCGCCATGATCGAGCACATCAACCAGACGTGTGCGGATCACATCGTGACCGTCGAGGACCCGATCGAATACCTATTCACCCCCAAGAAGGCACTCATCAACCAGCGTGAAATCGGCATCAACGTCAAGGACTTTCCCACGGCCCTGCGGGCGCTGGTGCGTGAGGATCCCGACGTGGTGCTCATCGGCGAGATGCGCGATGCGGAGACCTTCCGCGCCGCCCTTCAGGCTGCGGAAACCGGTCATCGGGTTTTCGGCACAATACACGCATCGAGCTGCGCCCAGACAATCGGGCGCGTGCTGGACCTCTTTCCGGAAGGCGAGCGACACGCAGTGCGGCAATCGCTCGTGTTCAACTTACGTGCGATCGTGGTCCAGAAACTGCTGCCCTGTATCAAGCCGGGCGTGCCACGCGTGCCGGCCACCGAGGTGCTGCTCAACGTACCGGTCGTGCAGAAGCTGATCGCAAAGGAGCGCGATGCGGACTTGGCCGACGTGATCCGCGCAGGGGAGGAGGGGATGCGCAGCTTCACGGAAAGCCTGCACTGGCTCATCGAAAATGACTTCATAGACGTCGGGACGGCCTGCGCCGCCGCGCCGAACCCGGAGGAACTCAAGATGCGCCTGAAGGGTATTCGTCAGACCGTTTGTCACATGATCGGTTAGCCGCCGGCGTGCGGTCGCCGCATAACCAGGAGTTTGATCAGCCTCAGTTACCGAAGGAATGCACTATGACAACCAATCGAGTTCGCTTACCTCTGCGGCTGGCGGCCGGCATCTTGCTGACCGGCGGCTGCGGCTGCCCGGTATCGATTTTGTTGCCGCCGGAGTCGGTGCTGGCGGGCACCTGGCAGCTCACTCCCAGCCAGAACCTCATTCCGCCGGTGAAGGACTGGTTGCTGACCTTCGATTACGGAGGTCAATTGACCGAAGTGTCGTACACCGTCGCCGACCTGGCGCGGTTCACGTGGACGAACCCGCAGGCCACTGTCACGATCAGCGGAGATCAGCTACACATCTCCGTCGCCTTCATGGGGAACGGCTTTACGTTTGACGGCACGCTGGACTCGACCACGGCCCCCACCAGCGCAACCGGCCCCCTGAGCGCGGACCTGATCGCTGGGGATCTCACCGTTTCCCTGTCGCAGGGCGCGGCATCGCTCGTCAAGCAATAGGAGAAAGCGTGGCCGTGAGATCGCCGGTCGAAGACGAACACGGGTCGGCGATCCACGGCCAAGGAGTCATCAACCTAGGTGACCTCGAGGTTGTGAATTACGGCGAAGGTCCGCCGATTCAAATCGCTGTCAACTGAGCAATCAACCGTTTTCCTCGTCCTCGGCCAACGGGGCAACGTGAGCGGGAAACGATAGACACGGATAGAGGCGACGGTCATAAAACAGCCAACCGGTATCCAGGAACGACCGTGATGACGAATGACCAGGCTCCAAGGGGCCAGATGGCCCGGCGAGCAAGTGGTCAAGACGCAATCAGAACAAGGGAGTTGAAGCGAGAGCAGCGAGGCGTCGCGGAGCGGTGGCAGCAGTTCGCAGCGGTAGCCGTTGCGGGGCCCTGACGCCAACAGAACCTGTTTCGACTTCCTCCGGCAGGCCATCCGAACGAAAGGACGTTTATGCCGCCTCCTACCGACATCCGCGCGATCATCGAGCGAGCGACGGCGTACTTCCAGCCCATCGTGGACCTGAACACGGGCCAAGTGCTCGGGGCCGAAACCCTTGTGCGGTTCGTCGATCCGGATGGCACTCTGCGCGGGCCCAGCGGCATCATCGAACGAATCGAGGAAAACGTGGACGAGCTTGAAGCGCTCATGTGGCGCCTCTTCCGCTCGATTGCGGAGAAAATTGGGCCGCTGCTGGACCGGCACCGGGGATTCTACATCAGCGTCAACGTACCACCGGTTATCCTGGACCCTGGCCGGCTCAAGCCCATCATCGAGCACTTCAATCTGGTTCGGTACGCCGACCGTCTGGTGTGCGAGATCACCGAGCGCCAGGCCCTCACCGATACTGGCCGCGAAGCGCTGATACAGGCGGCGCCCCTGGGCTTTCGCGTCGCGATGGACGACTTCGGGACCGGCCAAAGCAGCCTGAAACAACTGATCGGCCTGCCGCTGGATATC
The DNA here is from genome assembly GCA_964514515.1 of uncultured Planctomycetaceae bacterium. Taxonomy (GTDB): domain Bacteria; phylum Planctomycetota; class Phycisphaerae; order UBA1845; family UTPLA1; genus CAZERK01. The sequence continues at coordinate 1,224 of CAZERK010000392.1, read as the reverse complement.
CTCAAGATCGACAAGTCGCAGATCGACCCGCTGATGAAGGACCAGACGGCCGACCGGCTGCTGCGCGGAGTAGTCGCGCTGGCCGCCGCCCTGCGCGTGAAGGTCATTGCCGAGGGCGTGGAAACCCGCGAGCAAGCTTTCTTTCTCCGGGCTGCGGGCGTGGACGCCGGTCAGGGGTGGCTATGGAGCAAGGCCGTTCCACCCGAAGAGTTGGAGCAGCTGATCGCATCGGACTTCTTTGAGCCGAGGCGGTGGGAGTAAGCGATTAAGGCCCTCAGGGGAGAGGGCCGAGTGGGGGGAAACACCGGCAGGTCTGATTTTCCGCAATCTCTCCCCGCAAAGGCCCAGCAAGGAAGAGGCTCACGGGAGCGTCCTTACTTTCGCAGGAAAGCACATCCTGTGTGCGCTGCCTGACAGCCATTGGGTTTTCGGCGCCCCTCGGGCGCTCACGCCCGCCTCGGAATGGAGCGATCCGCGTTGCGCTGGAAGATGAAGCCGCTCTGCACCTTCCGTCCCGGCTATCGCGCCAACCTGCCGGCGCATGTGCCAAGCCGCTGGCGCTTGGTCGCCGAAATGGCTCGCGGTGCTGCAAAACGCTGCAATCCGTAAGTCCTGTCTCCCGCGTCAGTTCGGAAACAAAAGGCCGGCCCTTTCGTCACTGGAACGGCCCTTGCGTTTGAAGGATGCGTGCGAAGCAACCAAACGGCCGCTGGATCGCCGGCCAAGGACGAACACGAGTCGGCGGCCTAGGGCCTCAGGACCATGAACCGAGGTGACTTCGATGTTGCGAATCACGGCAAACGATAATCCGAGGGTTCTCACCTTCCGGCTCGAAGGGAGATTGGAAGGGCCGTGGGTGCATGAACTGGACCAGTGCTGGCGCAGCCTGGTGGAAAACGGGAACGAGCCGACCGTCTGCGTTGACCTCACGGGCGTGACGTACATCGACGCCGCAGGGAAGGCGCGGTTGGCAGAAATGCACGAGCAAGGCGCTCAGTTCATCACCAGCGACTGCGTGACGAAGGCCGTTGTGGCCGAGATCGTCGGGGATGAGTAACGGTCGGTTTATCTAGGAAGGGAGACTCAGCATGACACTGCAACATAGCAATCGAGTACGCAAGAACGGCGGGGAGCAGGTGGTTCGTGAACTGCAGGCCGCCGAGGTCGGCGAGTTGAGGGACAGCGGCCCCACCGAGGACGAAATCCGACAGCGCGCCCACGAGA
>CAZERK010000391.1:0-4009 GCA_964514515.1 uncultured Planctomycetaceae bacterium | reverse complement strand
TGGTCTTGCAGGGTTCTGCAAGGTTGCTGGGTTTTGCGCCAACACGGTTTCTGGCCAGTACTGAAAAGCTTCTGCGCAATTCCCCAGGGTCAGAGGCACGGTTTCCAATGGTGCCCTCGAAAAGGGAGAGGGTCGCGTTTGGTCGAATCAAACCCTGCCGGATTGAGGACACATCGCACGGGGCAAACGAGAATGCATCGCTCGCCTAGGCGGCAAAAGTTACGCGGTTTCGGCCGCTGTCCTTGCTTTGGTAGAGCAAGTGGTCTGCCCTGGCAACAAGGGATGCGGCGTCGTCTCCTGGTCGCACCAGAGTGGCTCCGAGCGAGATAGTGACGTGCAGCACGCTGCCGGCGTGCTTCAGAGTGGAGTGTTCCACCATCGCCCGCAAGCGGTCGGCCAAAGCTTGGACCTTCTTGGGCGTGCCGTGGCCCGCCAGTACGGTGAACTCCTCTCCACCCCATCGCGCCGCCAAGTCGTAGGACCGGCACGAATGCGCCAGGCTGCACGCTACCGCTTTGAGAACCTGGTCGCCGGTCTCGTGGCCGTGCTGGTCATTGAATTGCTTGAAGTGATCCACATCACAGAGAATCAGCCCGAACAGAAATCCCTCGCGGTCGAGTTCGCCGAATCGTCCGGCAAGTGTGCTTTCAAAGTAGCGCCGGTTGGCCAACCCAGTGAGCGCGTCGATATACGCTTCTGACTCCAGTGTTCGAGCGCGCTCGATCGCCGCCGCCTGTTCGCTGGTGTCACTGAACGTCTCGAAGGCGCCGATGATGCGCCCCTGCCAGTCGCGGATCGCCGCCCCGAATACGCGGACCGGCACACGATGGCCGTCTTTGTGGTGCAGAAAGACGTCGACGGAGCGAGGCTGCCCGTCGCTAATCACCGCGGCCAGCGGACAACCCTCGGTGCAGTAACACCGTCCGCTCGCGTCCACGTGGCATAGGAGATTGTCGGCGCAGGATCGGCCCAGCGCTTCTTCGGTAGTGTAGCCCGTAATCCGCTCGGCGCCCGGCGACCAATAACGGATGCGCCGCTTCAGATCTAAGATATAGACGCCATCTTCCAGGGCGTCGAGCATGGCCCAATGAAACCCCAGGGCAGCATCTTGCAAGAAGGTCTCCAGCCCGGCCAGTTGCTCCGCCAATCGTACGGACGCTGGCAACTCGTTCACATGCAAGTTGTCGCTCAGCGTGGTCAAATCCATAGAGGCGTCTCCCCAGCCGGCTCGGACAGCGGCTGATTCTGCTATGGCCATGTCCACCTGCGAGACGTCGGCCAAGAAGCTGTCACAGGACCTGCGGGAGCCCGAGACTTCAGTCGGGGATGCGCTACGAGCGAGCCTTCATCAGACAGCTCCAATCAGGCCACGGTGGCAAAGTTCTAATCGGATTGTGAAACGACGATCTTGATGTACCGCCAGATAGAAAACAGCCGGTGGCTACCTGTGCCGAAACGACGACAATTTAGGAGCGAGAATCTGCTGTCTGAGCTACCCCAACATCTGCGGACACGCAGATCGGGGAGTATGTGGCTCCCGGGAGGCGTCCATGAAACGGGGAAGCGAGCGACGCAAGTTCACCACGGAGTTCGAGGTTGAACCGGTGTGGCTACTGGATGAGCCGGGGAGGGGCGTGCCGAGGTGGGCAGAAGTCGAGTCCAGGAACTGTTTCATGGCACCAAGAAACCTCGGACTTCGGTCCGTGTTGCGCCACGGATGGGAGTCGCGGCGTAGACCCTACGCGGCTTCTTGAGCCTTGCTCCGGGCCAACTCGACGATGGCGTCGAAGGCCTCCGGGTCGGCGATGGCGATCTCGCTGAGCATCTTGCGATTGAGGGCGACGCAGGCCAGCTTCAGCCCGTACATGAAGCGGCTGTAGGAGACGCCGCGGCTACGGCAGGCGGCCGTGATTCGTGTGATCCAAAGGGCTCGAAATTCGCCCTTGCGCGCCCGACGGTCTCGGAACGAGTAGGCTCGCGCTCGCAGGACCGTATCCCTCGCCGGCCGCAGCAGCTTGCTGCGCCCGCCGTAGTAGCCCTTGGCGGCCTTGAGGACTCGCTTCACGCGTTTGTGGTGGGCGACCGCGCCTTTCGTGCGTGGCATAGCTCTCTTCTCCGAAGGTTCCTGACGACCGACTTCCGCCCGAGTCCCTACTCCGCCAGCAGCGCTCGGCGCAACTTGGCCGCGACCTTCTTGTTGACGACCTGACCCTTCTTCCGCAGCCTCTGGAGACGCGTTCCGCTCTTGTCGCTCAGCAGGTGGCCGGCGTTGCTCTTGTTGTACCGCACCTTCCCCCGGGCTGAGACGCGGATTCGCTTAACAACTCCCTTGTGACGCTTCATCTTGGGCATCTCAGCGTTCTCCATCCTCGCGGTACGCTACGCTCTAGCAGCGAGCCCGAGCCCCACAGTCTATACGTCCAGCTCCGACAACGCAAGCCCTCCTAAGAGCCCCAATGAGCCCCCCTACAGAGCCATCGCGTTCTTGCTCTGTGGGTCACAACGGCGTGCGCCTGGCCACAACCGCCCCCACGAATCGGGATCAGGCAGCGAATTTCGCCCCCGGCATCTGGAGCCTTCCCTCACGTATCGGCGTGCAGGCATACGCGCAGGCAGGCGGTCGCAGCCCTTCATGCGAAAGCGCATTGACCCGGCGACGGCTGCGGTGCGACGCCAGATGCGGTCCTACGCCGGGGCTGGCCCTGCCTCGGAGCGCGTTCCCAGCATCTGGGGGGCCGCCGCCCGCGGCTGGGGTGGCCGCTCCTCCGCGACTCCAGTCAGTTGGTCGGCAAGTTCCGCCGCGCGACTGGGCTGGTCGTCTGCCCTGGCGGCCGTCGGAGACGAGACGGCCTTGGGGGGACGCTTGACTTCGCCGGGCTTCGGCGCCTTGGCGGGAACCAGGACCATCGTCATCCGTCGGCCTTGCAGCCTCGCATAGCTCTCGACCTTGGCCACGTCCGCCAAACCGTCGATGATGGACTGGAAGGTCTCCTGGCCCATGTCCGCGTGAAACCGCTCTCGGCCGCGGAACATCATCGTGAACTGTACGCGGTCGCCTTCTTCAAGGAACTGTTTGGCCCGGTTGAGCTTGATGTCCCGATCGTGCGGATCGGTCTTCGGCCGCAGGCGGATTTCCTTTGTCTTACGCTCGTGGTGCCGTTGCTTCTGCCGCTTGGCCAACTGGTACTTGTGTTTGCCGTAGTCCATGATCTTGCAGACGGGCGGGCGCTCGTTCGGCGAGACCTCGACCACGGCCATGCCGCCCTCGCGGGCCCACCGCAAAGCCTCGTCCGTCGAAACGACGCCCATCATGGCGCCGTCATGATTGATCAGCCGGATCGGGGACAGGCGAATCTGCTCGTTACATCTCAGGTGTGGAATAGTCCGTTACCTCCGTTCCTCGCTTCTGGTTCTCCGATTTCCTCTAGACCTACCGGTACGCTGCTTCGCTTGACAACGTCTGAGACGCCCGCGGCCTCTACGGCTGCGGCTCAGCCGCTTCAGGAACCTTGCATCGCCCGCCGGGCCGGTTCTCCTGGGTCAGCAATTCGGCGAGCGTCTGCAGGTTAACGCTGTCCATCTGGCGACCTTCACGGTCGTTGAGATTGACCGTGCGGCTGTTAGCTTCTTGTTCTCCGAGCACCACAATGTACGGCACCTTCATCTTGCGGGCGCGGTGCTTCTTCGGCCCAATCTTCTCCGGCGAGACGTCCAACTCGGCGCGGATGCCGAGCCCATCCAGCAGGCCAAAGACCTCCTTCGCGTATCCCTCGGTCTTCTCGCTAATCGTGGCGATCACGATCTGCGTCGGCGCCAGCCAGAACGGGAATGCCCCTTCGTAATGCTCGATCAGGATGCCCATGAACCGTTCGAGGCTGCCGAACGGCGCCCGATGTACCATGACTGGCCGGTGAAGCCGGTTATCGCGGCCGACCTATTCCAGCCCGAATCGTTCGGGCAGGTTGTAGTCGACCTGCACCGTGCCGAGCAGCCATTCGCGGCCGCTGCA
>CAZERK010000390.1:0-4010 GCA_964514515.1 uncultured Planctomycetaceae bacterium | reverse complement strand
TGGTCGTACCTCCGCTGCACGTCGGCCGGCTTCGTGAAATCGAAGTCGGGATGCTACGGGACGAGGATTCGCGATCGGTCGACCCCGGCACGGATCAACTCCGCCTGGAGATGCCGTCCGAGAAACCCGTCGCCCCCCGTGACCGCGATGCGCTCTTTGCTGAGTTCCACGGCTATGTTCCTCCGCGGCCGGCATCTCCTGCTCCCTTTCCCTTCCGTACATGTTTGGCGGGAGCAATTCTGTCAGAGCCGCGACCCGCGCGCGAATTGCGCCCCGTGTCTTGGCTTGGATGATACCGCCAATCGGGCCTGAAAAAAGGTGTCAGGAATCAATTCTCGGACGGGCTCTGCCTTGTTGTGAGCCGCCTCATGAATTGATTCCTGACACCCTTTTTCAGACACCCTTTTTCAGGCAGGCTCCTTCGCTCGTGCAGTCTGCTATCATAGAATCGTCGTCAGGGACCCGTCGCGAAGGAGCCGCTCTCGCCGGCGTCGTTTGCGAGAAGCCAGGCGCCGTCGTGCGGCCGTCGCGTCCGGTGCGCGTCTCGCAGCCGACGAGAACGGTTGATCGGCGGGCATCGCATCGGGACGTTCCGAGCGGCCTGGTTGCCGAGCGCGGTCTTCTGTGAGGAGACTGAAGAATGTCGAGTCGGTTGGGGATACGAGTTGCGGCGCTGCTTTGCCTCTGTCTGCCCGCCTGCACGGTCAGCCTCCCGGACCCGTTGTTCTCCGAGCGGTCGTTCATCGTCAAGGGAACGTTCGAGAATCGTGAACTGCCCTGGGGCGCCGGGACCGTCGGCGTTTGGGTGGATCAGACAGGCGTCGTTTACCACGTGTTCCAAGGCGAGGGAATCGCGAACGCGGACTTCGACCGCATCACGACGCCCGGCGTGACGTCGCGACTCCAACTGCCGCCGCGTGCGGATCTGCAAGTCGGAAACCAGATCGGCACGAAGGTCGTCGTCGACGAGGTGCTGGAAATCGTCGACTAGGGGTATTTGGGGAATTGACGTCGACGTCGAACGGCCTACGAGGCCCTTTCGATGTACTCGCCGGTTCGCGTGTCGATGCGGAGGACTTCGCCGGTCGTGATGAACGGGGGCACACGGACCTTGTACCCCGTCTCCATGATGACTTCCTTGCTCTGATTCGTCGCCGTGGCGCCTTTGACGACCGGCGGGGCTTCGGTCACGGTCAACTCGACGGTGTTGGGCAGGTCCACGCCGATGATCTGCCCGTCCATGATCTTGCAGATCAGTCGCTCGTTGCCCTTGAGGAACTTCTCGGCGTCGGGCATCAGGTCGCTGGAGACGTGCAACTGGTCGTACGTCTCGACGTTCATCAGGACATAGTCGCTCGCTTCGCGATAGAGGTATTCGAACGGCCGGTCCTCAACGAAGGGCGAATCGAACTGCTCGTCCATTCGGAAGCGGAAGTCGACGACGTTGCCCTGCTTGAAGTTCTTGAGCTTGACGGCCATGTAGCTCCGCCAATTGCCCTTGGCCACGCGTTGTGCTTCGTGGACGATCCACAACTGACCTTCGTGCAGGACCGCCATGCCCTTTCGCATATCCGACGCTTTAACCATAATACCTACCTGAATCGCGGAGCGAGATTCTCCTTCGCTCGGCGGCGCGACGCCGTTTTCGTTGAGCGATAACCTACTGCCGACGCTTGCGTTACAATGTCGCACAGAACGCCGCCGCGGTCAAGTCCGGCTGGTTCCAAAGCCCGCGACGCTTTGTAGTCCCGCAAGCCACAGGCTCGGCTATAGTTATGTTGGAAGGACGGACGCTCGCGTTGGGAGTCGGATTCGATCCGTCAAGGCTGCGAGCAGGGCGGCCTGTGCGGTCGACGTCGCTGCGGCATCCGGCGGTGCGCGAGGATCGACGAACGGGGCCGCGCGAGCGAGGCGGACCGTGTGGTCGAGCGCAAGCTCGCGCAACGCCCACCGCGGACGGATGGAAACAGGAGTCGGCCACGTGTTCCTGAGCGACGCAGCCCAGTTCGTCGGGAAGAAGGCGGCGGCCGCCGTGATCGGCGTGGCGGTGATCGCGGGCGGCATCTGGTGCTGGCAGCATCCCGAGGAGGTCCGTGCCTTCGGGCACGTCGTGAAGGTGACGCTGATTTGGATCGTCGCCGCCGCCGCGTTGCCTTGGAGCAGCTTCTTCTTCGTGCGGCCGTTGTTGCGGTTCCAGTCCGACGTGCTGTCGGAATCCGGGGCCGCGGCGATGGGCGTCGCGTTGATCGCGGCGTATTGGCTCGTTGACGTTCTGCTCGCTTTGTGGCTGGCCGACTGGGGCTTCGACGGCGCGCTGACGTGGGGCGTCGTGCTCGTTGGTTTTGCGGCGGCGGCGGTTTACAATTTCGTGATCTGCGAGTCGCTGGCCCGAGCCGCGGACGCCTGACCTGTTTCGCCTTCCTGACGCTCGGCGCGTCCGGCAAGACCGGGGAGACCGGCTCCCGGCGGCGTCGCCAAACGCCGCCGAAGGCGAGGCGACAAGGGCGTCCCTCCCGGTTCCCGCTAGGCGATTGAAGACGCCCTCCGCTGTTGCCAGCCGTTTCTTTCGATGAGGTGCAGCCTCATGACGGAATTGAACGCCGGCGATCGAGTCAGCGAATACCTCCTCGACGAGAAGATCGGGGCGGGCAGCTTCGGCCAAGTCTGGAAGGCCCATCACCATATTTGGAAGGACGAGATCGTCGCCGTCAAAATCCCGACCGACAGCCAGTTCGTCCGCAACCTCCAGAAAGAAGGCCTGACCATCCACGGCTTGCGGCATCCGAACATCGTTCGAGCGATCGGCCTCGATCCGTACGCCGACGTTCCCTATCTCATCATGGAATACGTGGACGGCCCTTCGCTGCGGCCGCTCATCGAGAAGCATCCCAAGGGCCTGTCGATCCTCGCGGCCCATCGGATTCTATGCGGCATCCTCCAAGCGCTGGAACATGCCCACGCCCACGGCGTGATCCATCGCGACGTGAAGCCGGAGAACATCCTGATCAACGGAGGCGGCACAAAGCCGATCGACGAGATTCGCGTCGAGGACGTCAAGGTGACGGACTTCGGACTCGGCCATGCCGGCGAGATCACCGCCGCGAGCATCCTGCTGTCGGGCAGCCTACTCTCGGAAGAAGGCAGGAGCATCTCGGGAACGTTGGCCTACATGGCGCCGGAGCAGCGTGAAGGCGGCGAGATCGATGCGCGGACCGATCTGTACGCCGTGGGCATCGTCCTGTTCGAGTTGTTGTGCGGCGAGCGGCCGAGCGGCAGCGACATGCCGTGGCACATCCGCGAAGGCCTGCCGACTTGGGTGGACCACGTGTTCGGCCGCCTCTATACGCGGCGCGAGCACCGATTCGACAGCGCGACGGAGGTCTTGGAGACGATCGGCTCAGCCAGCGTGCCGCCGATCATCGTCGTCGGCGATCGCGTGCCGGGCCGTCCGCCAAAGGGCGATCCATCGCGGACGACGTGTCCCGCCTGCCAGGCTCAACTGGAACCCGGGGAGAACTACTGCATCAATTGCGGGCAGCAGCTTGTGGAGAACGTCCGACGGTGCCCGCGGTGCCAGGCTTATCCGGCCCCGGAGGACCGTTTCTGCGTGCTGTGCGGTTCGCCCCTGTCGGACGATTGAAGGTGAGGCGTGATGGGATTGGTGGCTGGAGGCCTGCCCGTGGTATTCGATGCCGTCATCGTCATCGGCGTCTTCGTGCTGGCCTTCGCATGGCTGAGCAGCCTGCGACGCCGGCATGACCGCGCCGACGATGCGTCCGAGCTGCTTCGCGGGCGATGGGAATGCGAGAGCCCGGACTGCCGGGCGATCAACCCTCGGCACGCACGATACTGCCGGCGGTGCGGGCGTCGCCGCTGAGGCCCGCATGGACGACGCGCCGCGCGATTCCCTCTCCCTCCTGGGGGAGAGGGCAAAGGTGAGAGGGCAAGGGCTGAAGCGTCGCGGGGCGGCGCGCCCCCCCCCCCCCCCACCCAGCACGCGACGCAGGACG
>CAZERK010000389.1:0-4033 GCA_964514515.1 uncultured Planctomycetaceae bacterium | reverse complement strand
CAACTGGCCGCCTTCGTGCAGCACCAGATCAGCCCCAGCGACGATACGATCATGGGCTTCGGCGGGATCGATCAGGTCAAGTTCCGGGATTCGGTGGTGCCGCCGTGCCGGCTCGTCGTGGTGGGTCGGGCGGCCGACAAACGGCGCAGACGATTCATCTATGAGGTGCAGGGATTCGTGAGAGATGCGATGGTCTTTGAGGGCCTCATCACGGGCATTCCGCTCAAGAAGTAGCGACGGCTGCCGTTTGGGTGGAAGGGGACAGGCGCCTCGCGGAATGCGTCTTCGGCAATGTCGGCCGCCCTCGGCGCAGCGCCCATCCCCTTTCAACAGACCCCGTGGCGACCACCCGCCGGCCAAGGCCGGCGGCTCTCAAAGCGCAGCAAACCGGTGTTCTCAAGGTTGAATCGCCGTCAGAGCCAGCGGGCGGCAGCGACCTTCAGATCGGCCTTTCGGTTGGTCTTTTCCCACGTGAAGCCAGGGCCGGTCCGACCGAAATGGCCGTGAGCGGCGGTGGGTCGGTAAACAGGGCGGCTGAGCTTCAAGTAGTCGATGCGCTGCGAAGGCGTCAGGGGGAACTGCCCGCGGACGATCTTCTCGATTCGCTTTTCGGCGATCTTGGCCGTGCCCTGCGTGGCGACGAGCACGCTGACGGGCTCGGCGACGCCGATTGCGTAGGCAAGCTGCACCTCGCAGATGTCCGCGAGCCCCGCGGCGACGACGTTCTTTGCAATGTGCCGGGCCATGTAGGTGGCGGAGCGGTCCACCTTCGACGGGTCCTTGCCGCTGAAAGCCCCGCCGCCGTGGGCGCCGCGGCCCCCGTAGCTGTCAACGATGATCTTGCGGCCCGTCACGCCCGTATCAGCATGCGGTCCGCCCGTCACGAAACGGCCCGTCGGGTTGATATGGAACTTGGCGCGGTTGTTCCAGAGGCGCGGGGATTCAGCCATGACGACGGGCTTGATGACCTTTTCGATGAGCGTATCGCGGAAGCGATTGTTGACGTTGCCGTGACGATCGAGCAGGTCGGGACGTTCCTCGTGCTGCGTGGAGAGGACGACGGCGTGGAGGCGAATCGGTGTGCCGTTGTCGTACTCGATCGTGACTTGGCTCTTGCTGTCCGGCTTGAGCCACGGGATTTGTCCCGTCTGCCTGGCGATGGTCAGCCGTTCGACGAGGCGATGGGACAGGTAGATGGGCATCGGCATGAGGGACTTGGTTTCGCGGCAGGCGAAGCCGAACATCATGCCCTGATCGCCGGCGCCCTGGGGCTTCTGCTTGGTGGCCGTGACGCCCTGACTGATGTCGGGCGACTGGCTATGGATCATGCGAACGACAGCGCAACTCTGGTATGAGAAGCCGTCGTTGGGATTCGTGTAGCCGATTTCCTTGATCGTGTTGCGGACGTCGTCCTCGATCTTGCTCAGGGCGAGCTCCGCTTCCTTGTTGTGGACGGTCACCTCGCCCGCCAGCACGACGATGCCCGTCGTCACGAGCGTCTCGCAGGCGACGCGTGCGTTGGGGTCCTTGGCGATCAGCACGTCCAGTACGGTGTCGGAGATTTGATCGGCGACCTTGTCGGGGTGCCCCATACTGACGGACTCGGATGAAAACAAACGACGCCCTTTGCCGAGTCTTCCATTGTTTCCCACGTGATGTACCTCCCGAGAATGGAGCGAACCCGCCCGCTTATCCAAGATGACAGACGCGACATGATAGGATCGGGGCCATGCGCGTGCAACGGCACAGACGAGCGAGTCCCAGCGCTGGGATTCTCGCACCCGTTGGCCATGCGTGCGGCCCTCGCCCGTTCGGATGAAATCGGCACGTCGACAAGGGCATCAGGTCTTCTGAATCGCGCGTTGAGAGCCCTCGGCCTTGGCCGAGGGGTGGCAACGCCAGACGCGTCGCGTCGCCTCGCGCGATCGAGATCGCCAGGCATGGGAGGTTGCCTGTGTCGTATGAGCCACCCGCCGGCCAAGGCCGGCGGCTCTCAAAGGATTCCGACCGATGCGAGACGTGCGAAAACGCTTTTTCTGAACAGCGGGCGATGCTTTGACAGGAAGCTGGAAGCAAGGCGACACGACCGTCTTGTGCTTGCCCGCGTGCTTCCTGGCGATTCCGGGCCGTCGCGGAGGACAGCGGGGCGCGGTGGGGCGTCTCGGATAGAATCCGCTCCCGCGAGGCGTCTGCCGATGCGCATCGACCGGCGTATCGGCCCGCGCTCGACCGACGTACTGGCCTGCGCATGGGGCTGCGCACCAGCCTGCGCATCGATCAGCGTGCCCACCATCGCATCGGCCTGCGCATGGGCTGCGCACCAGCCTGCGCATCGCACGAACCAGCGCCGCGGGGGCGCGCCGCAGAATCGCGTCGGTCGTCACGGCGATGTTGGAGAGTCCATGACGTTGAACGTTGCCATCCTGGGCGCGACGGGCGCCGTCGGCCATGAGTTCGTCAAGATCATCGAGGAGCGGAACCTGCCCGTTGGCGAGTTGCGGCTGTTGGCGTCCGCGCGTTCGGCCGGCGCTTGCATGACGTTTCGCGGGCGCGAGGTTCGCGTCGGCGAAGTCGGGCCGCGGAGCTTCGAAGGCGTCGAGCTGGCGCTGTTCAGTGCCGGCGCGGAAGCGAGCCGTCGGTGGGCGTCCGTGGCGGTGGCGGCGGGAGCGAGGGTCGTCGACAACAGCTCGGCGGTTCGAATGGACGAGGCGGTGCCGCGGGTCGTGCCGGAAATCAACCCGGAGGTGATCGGCGACGCGCGGATCATCGCGAACCCGAATTGCTCCACGATCATCATGAACATGGCGGTCTGGCCGCTGCATCGACGGCATCGCGTTCGACGGATTGCCGTCAGCACGTATCAAGCCGTCAGCGGAGCCGGCATGAAGGCGATGCTCGAGCTTCAGCAGCAGACGCGCGACGTGCTGGAGGGCCGGCCGGCGATCCCGCGCGTACTGGCGCAGCCGTGCGCGTTCAACCTGTTCAGCCACGATAGCCAAATCGAGGCCGACGGCTACAACCTGGAAGAGCTCAAGATGGTCCGCGAGACGCGCAAAATCTTCAGCGAGCCGGACCTCGCGATCACGGCGACGTGCGTCCGCGTGCCGGTCCTGCGGGCCCATAGCGAGGCCGTGAACCTGACGTTCGAGGCGCCGATCGAAGAACAGGAAGTCCGCGACATCCTGTCGAAGGCCCCGGGCGTGGCGCTGATCGACGACCGGGCGGCCAACCGATTCCCCATGCCGATCGACGCGTCGGGCCGCGACGAATGCTTCGTCGGGCGGATTCGGCGCGACATCAGCCGGCCGGACGGCCGGGGGATCGAGCTGTTCGTCTGCGGAGACCAGCTCCGCAAGGGCGCGGCGCTGAACGCGATTCAGATCGCGGAACGCCTGAGAGCAAGCGAGGAAGAGCGATGATTCGTCGGGTTTCACTCGATTACTTCAAGCGGTTCGAAACCGAGCAATTCGAGCTTGAGGATGTGATCGTCCTCGCCGGCCCCAACAACTCCGGGAAGTCAACCCTGCTACAGGCGTTGGCCGTCTGGAATCTCGCGATCCAACGATGGCAGACCGAGAAGGGAGGGGAGGCAGCCTCTCAAGAATGCGAGGACCTGCCAGAAGAGAGCCCAAGAGAAAACGAGACGACCAAGAAATCGAAGACTCGCCCAGGCGTCCGCATCACGCGCAAGGATTTCACGGCGATTCCGCTTCGGGAACTGAATCTGTTGTGGCATGAGCGGCAGACTGCTTATCGAAAGGGAGAAGGTGGGCCGACGACCAAACCGGGCGCGCACAGGCTGATACAGCTTAAGGTCGAAGCGGAAACCCAGGGCAAACCGTGGGAGCTTTCAGTAGAACTGCGATATGAAAACCCCGAACTCCTATACGCCATACCCGTGGCTCGGAATCCTTACAAACAGGTTGCGTCTGTGGCTCAAGCTGCCTCCATCGTGCACGTCCCGCCGTTCTCGGGGATCGGCGCCGAAGAGACACGCTATGATCGCCCATACCAGGATCTCCTGATCGGCCAG
>CAZERK010000388.1:0-4037 GCA_964514515.1 uncultured Planctomycetaceae bacterium | reverse complement strand
CCTCTCCCCGCCGGGGAGAGGGCAGGGTGAGGGGCGAGATCTGGAGCATTCGACGGTCCTCCCGCGCTTGCACAGTCGGGAGAACGGGGTTTTGGGATAGGTTCTAGTCTTCCGATGTATCTGCTGAGAGCTCGTTGGGGACCGGGCAATCGGCCTGAATCGCTCTTGCGCGGCAGTCGTTGTAGAAAGTCCTGAAGGAGTCGTGTTCGAGCATCTTGCGGAACGCGAGAGACGGCGCTTCCCCTACAACGCGGGCGACAACTTCGCTGGTGTTCTCGCCATCACGTCTTGCCTTGCTAATCGCGTGTTTGATCCTGCCGGTTGGATCATCGCTCGTTGACACTTCAGCCGGGGAGATGCCCAGCTTCTCTGCCAAGTAGTCTCGCATGAGGTTCAGCCAAAGCTCTGTGTTCCTCACAGCAACGCCGCATACCGCCGCCTCGCCCGCAGCATCCTCCAGCACCTTCAATTCCCCGCGTCGAACATCCTGCCACCGATCATCGTCGGCGTCCGTGAGCCGAACGATCAAGTCCACGCTCTTCTTGCGAAAATGAGCGACCGCGTTCTTCGCCTGTCTCTTGGTCAGGTACTGGCTCTTGCCGACAATCGTAGGTGAGTCAATGATTTCTGCCTCGCACTGCAAGCGAGCCCGCAAGCCCATCAAGAAACCGAAGCTGTTTCTGTCCTGGCAAATGACGCCGATTCTCTGGATCATTCCAGCAACTCCGCAGCATACTGGTCGGCCAGCGTCAGACGATCCGGCGCTTGGTCTTCCGGCGTCAGGGGTGGTGGAGAAACGACTTCAGTCCTTTCCTCTTTGCGCCGCAGCAGCGTTACGCAGTCGCGATGGCTATCGAACCTGTCGATCACATACGGCGAGTGCGACGTGAGAATGAACTGGCCCAGCGGTGCGCGTTCCTCAAACAAATCAAAGACCTTGCCTAGAACGGCCGGTGCCATGCCGTTCTCCGGTTCTTCGACGAGTTGCAACGCAGGTACAGGTATGAGCCTGTTCGGGTAGAGCCCTCCGACCTCGATGAGGTACGCCAGGGCAAGCAAGCGGATGGTCCCGTCGGACAAACCGATCCACGATGCCTGACCGCGTCCTCGCATCGCCACATATGGAACAACCTGGTCGGGCGTCGGCGTGAAATTGATGGCCTCAAGATCAGGTTCCAGAATCCTCACATGTTCGATGAGCTGCCTATATCGCATCTCGTCTGCGTTCTTCAGTCGGAAGATGACGTTTGCGAGATTGTCGCCCAATGAGCTGAGGGCGAGGCCTGCCGCGGCCGAACTCTGCCAGCCAATTCGCATCAAGTGCGGATTCAGCGTGTACGACATCCAATTTCTCAAGAACTTTCGGAAGAGAATCGCACGTCGATTCGTATCCAGTTCATACAAGATGGACAGCATCGTCGCATTTGCGGGCGAAAGGGTCTTCGGCATATGGGGTTCTTTGCGGTCTGTCCTTTGTCCCTCGTGCAACATCTTCGCTTCATGCCCGTCGTTGTGGAGGAGAACCACATCGGGGAAGCTCTGAGTGCGCAAGCGGAGTTGCTCAGAAGCGACGCTCAACTCCAGGAGGCCTGATGAGCCTGTACTCTTGGAGGGAGTAGGTCTTATTGCTAGTTCATAGGTGAACTCACACATCTCGCCTTCGTATTCAAGTTTGCAGGTGCATGCGATTTCGATGCTGTCCTTGTCGAGGCGCCAGTTTCTCATTTCGGTGATGCCGCCTGGGATCCACGAAGCAGCCTTGTTCAGATCGACTGCCGCCGTAGCGCCAAGGAAGCGGATCGCGCTCATCAGGTTGGTCTTGCCGCTGTTGTTTCGGCCGATGAGCAGATGCCGCTGCTTGAACTCGATCTCGGTGTTGAGGAAGGTCTTGAAGTTGTGCAGGCGGAGTTTGGTAAGCATCACCACGCTCCCGTAGAGTCCCGGAGGAGAAGAACGCAGCCGACTTCACGACAGATTCTGGAATTGCCGCCGGCGCAGATCGCGGTGGCGAGGGGGGAACCGGTCGCGGGGGGGGCGGACTCCGAGCAGGCACGTGGTCCGCATGGGCCGTCACAAGTCCACGTGATCCCGGAGAGGCTGCCCCGATCAAAACAAGGCGATGGATCGCGAACAACAAACGGGAGTCGCCCCTCGGGCGTCTCGTGCAATCGCTGGTTCTTCGGCTGTTGATCGCCGGGCTTGCGCCATCTGGGTCGGCCACTCGCACCCGTCTCGACCGTCCTGTACGATGACGGCATGACCGACTACCAGGTTCAAACCGACATCTACAACGGTCCGATGGACCTGCTGCTGTATCTGATCCGGCGCAACGAGATCGATCTGTACGACATCCCGTTGGCGTTGGTGACGCAGCAGTATTGCGCGTACGTCGAGTTGCTCAGCGTCATCGATCCCAACGTCGCCGGAGATTTCCTGGTCCTGGCGGCGGTGCTGATGGAGATGAAGTCGCGGATGCTGCTGCCGCGGACCGTGGCGGCCGACGGCGAGGCGGAGGACCTGTCCGACCCGCGGCTGGAGTTGGTGCGGCAACTGTTGGAGTACAAGAAGTTCAAGGACGCCTCGTTCGAGTTGGGCCATGCAGCCCAGACGCAGGCCATGCGATGGCCGCGCGTGCCGGCCAAGCCGAGTCCGCAGGAGCCGGCCGAAGTCGATCTCGAAGACGTGCAAATCTGGGACTTGGTCGCCGCATTCAACAAGATCGTCGCGTCCATCGGCGGAACCCGGGCGGCCCACGAGGTCGTCTTCGACGACACGCCGATCGCCCTACACGCGGCGGACGTGCTCGACCGCCTGCAGGCCGAGGGCGGCGAGATGTTCTTCGAGGACGTCTTCCTCGGCCGCAGTCGGGCCGAGATGATCGGCCTGTTCCTCGCCCTGTTGGAGCTGATTCGGCAGCAGCGCGTCCGCGTCGTGCAGGAGGCTGCGTTCTCGCCGATTCGGATCGTCCTGTTGTCGGCGGAGCCGATCGAGGTCGGCGAAGAATGGTCGCCGACGTTTCGCGAGGCCGTGCTGGGCACGCAGGCCGCGGCGGCGGACGGCACGGAGGAAGATGAGCAGCCGCCGACTTCGGTTGTAACGGCGACGACCGCTGCTGCGGACTTGGACGAGCAGGGTCATCCCGCCGAAGACGCGGCGGCCGGCACGTTGACGGACGAGCCGGACGATCGGCAAGACGCGGACGCGCCTGGCAGGCGGCCGGACAGGGATATGACCAGCCGTCGGTCAGCAGAAGACGCACCCCGCAGCAAGCAGGACGTGGGCGCGACGGGCCGTCAGCAAGAGGCGGACGCGGCCCGCGACAACGGGGGCGAAGGGGAAGATGGGGCAGATGCGGATGACGACGACGAGGAACGCTTCGACGAACTCGACCGCATCAAGACGGACGTGGACATCGAGGCTGTGCTGAGGTGCGGCTTGGAGGGCGGCGATCGCCCGCCTGAGGCAGAACAACGCGCGGAGCCACCGCCGGGCATGGGCGACAGCCCAACCGAAGCGCCGGTCGATCATGCAACGGATGAAACGACGGAGGAAGAACCATCATGACGCCATCGCAGCGACTTGCTGAACTTCAATTGACGTTGCCGCCGGTGACTCCGCCGGTCGGCTCCTACATCCCCGGCGGTCGCGTCGGCCCGTTGGGCCTGGTCAGCGGCCAGCTTCCGATGAGCCAGGGCAAGTTGCTCGCCGTCGGGAAGGTCGGGCGCGACGTGACGCTCGAAGAGGCCCATCGCGCCGCCCGACAGTGCGCGTTGAACGCTTTGGCGATCGCCGCCGAGACGGCCGGTGGGATCGACCGGATCGCCCGCGTGGTCCGGCTGGGCGTCTTCGTCAACAGCGCGGACGGCTTCACGGACCAGCCCAAGGTGGCGAACGGAGCGAGCGACCTGATGGTCGACCTCTTCGGCGACGCCGGCAAGCACGTCCGCGCCGCCGGCGGTTGCAACGAACTGCCGCTCAACGCGGCCGTCGAGGTGGAGATGATGGTGGAGCACCGCTAAATCACCGTGCGCAATTCG
>CAZERK010000387.1:0-4057 GCA_964514515.1 uncultured Planctomycetaceae bacterium | reverse complement strand
ACTGCCGCTGGCCGCTGCACACGAGCCTGCTGGAAGGCATCAACAACAAGATCAAAGTGATCAAACGAATGGCGTATGGGTATCGTGCTGGACGCAAGAACCGTGGTAGGTCTACGCCTCTTGACATACTAACGAAGCTGGCGTATACTTAGATTGAGGTGGATCATGCAGGACTTGATAGCGGTCATCCAGAAGGCGATCCAGGCGGACAACCGGAGCCTCTACGCGATCGCGCGTGCGGCGGGGCTTCGCTACTCCGTCGTCCATCGGTTCGCGAAGGGCGAGCGGACCGGCATCACCATCGGGACCGTCGGGAAGCTCTGCGGCGTGCTGGGCTTGGAACTGCGCAGCCTCAGACGCCGAAAGCGGAAGGCGGTGGACTAATGGCCTCGATTGCGAACGACGCGAACGGCCGACGGCGGATTCTGTTCAACGGCCCGACCGGACGACGCGGACGCTTGGCGGGCCTGGATGGTCAAGCGCGGGCTGGCCGAGAACACGATCCGGCGGACAACGGGCGTCTTGCGGCAGTTCTTCAAGGTGGCCGTCCGCCGTGAACTGATACCCTCTAACCCGTTCGACGGACTGCCTGCGGCGATTCAACGGATCGCCTCGCGGTTCTACTTCGTGACGCGGCAGGATGCCGAGAAGGTCCTGGACGCCTGCCCGGACGCCGACTGGCGGCTGCTGTTCGCGCTGGCTCGTTTCGGTGGCCTGCGATGCCCGTCCGAGACGCTGGCCCTGCAAAGGTCGGACGTGGACTGGGCACGCGGGCGGATTCGCGTCCCGTCGCCCAAGACCGCGCATCACGAAGGCGGCGACGCCCGGATCATCCCGATGTTCCCGGAGCTGCGCCCGTTGCTGCTGGACGCTTTCGAGCGAGCCGAGCCCGGCGCGGAGTACGTCATCGGCCGCTATCGCGACACGCAGGCGAATCTCCGAACCCAGTTGAACCGGATCATCCGACGGGCGGGCCTGACGCCGTGGCCGAAGCTCTGGCAGAACCTACGCAGCTCCCGCGAGACGGAGCTTGCCGAGACGTGGCCGTTGCACGTGGTCTGCGCGTGGATCGGCAACAGTCGTCCAGTCGCGATGAAGCACTACCTACAAGTCCTCGACGAACACTTCGAGAAGGCGGCGCAAAATGCGGCGCAGCAAGCGCCGGAATTGACGCGCATGGAGAGGAACGACGAATCGCGTGACTTGCCGGAAGCGCTTGAAATGCAACCAGTTGCACAACTATGCAATGCGGAGCAACATTGTCGATTGGGCGTTAGAGGACTTGAACCTCTGACCTCCTGCATGTCGAGCAGGCGCTCTAGCCAACTGAGCTAAACGCCCCGAGCCGCATCGTCATCAAGGGGGATGCGACGGCCTATCGTCAGGAGTATCTTTGACCAGGACTGCGGGCATGTCAAGCGCGCCGCACGGCGGCTGCGTCCCGTCAAGCAGTCGCAGGCACGCGCACTTGGAGCGCCGGAAGGCCTTGTACCGATCAATTGTACCCGACCGGAGGGCACGATGCCGTGCCAATCGGGAACGGCACGGGAATCGCTGGTAGACAACGCGGAACCAGCCAGCGGTAGGCGGACCGGACCACATCGCGCAGCGCGAGATGCGAAACGCGCGTACGACGGACGACGGCCGGATCGAGAAATTCGGTTGGACGCCGACACGAGACGGTTCGGGGCTGCCTCCCGTCAGCCACGAACGCGAGAACCGGGCGTCTGCAGTCTCGTATCTCAGACCTCGAATCGCAGCCTGCGAGTCGCAGGTTGCGGGTCTCGAATCTGAAGTCTAGAATCTGAAATCTAAAATCTGGAATCTCAAACCTCAAGTCTCAGATCGTCATGCCCCGCTTGACCTTTCGGTCGAAGCTCCATATAAGTCTAGATACGGCTCGGGGCTATCCCGCAAAGCCGGCCGCGCGACTAGCTCAATTTGGCAGAGCAGCTGGCTCTTAACCAGCGGGTTCGGGGTTCGAGTCCCTGGTCGCGCAATCCCGACCGACATCGCGTCCCGTTTGTGGGGGCCGTGCGCACGCGCATCCCTCAACGGGCATCGCCCTCCCGTCTTGGCCTACTTCCAGACCGGACAGGCTTCTGCAAGCCGCCAATCAGCGTCGGACAGCGGACGTCAGGCGGCATCGCGCCGTCCAATCGAGGTGTCGCTCGATAATGCGGGCGGCGAGTGGGAGCCGCTCGCGGGTGGTGCGGGGCACGAGAGCCACGCGTGACGCTCGGGGCAAGCCCTCCAACAGCGATGCTCGCTTAAGCGCAGTTGAGACTCCGCCGCGCTACGTCGCAGGCCTAGGTCGGTCATCGAATCCGCGAGGATGCTTGCTGTGCCAGGTCCAGGCGGAGGCGATGATGTCTCGGGGGTCTTCGTGTCGAGGCGACCAGCCGAGTTCGTCGCGAATCTTCGTCGAATCTGCACGGAGCTCCGGCACGTCGCCCGGCCGGCGCGGCTCCTCGACGACCGGGATCGGATGGCCCGTCACCTGTCGAGCCACGTCGATGATCTCGCGAACCGTCGCACCGTTGCCGGTCCCCGCGTTGTAGAACCTGGCCTGTCCCGGCTGGATCGCGTTGAGGGCCAGCCGATGGGCCTCGGCGAGGTCTTCGACGTGAACGTAGTCGCGGATGCAGGTGCCGTCGCGTGTCGGATAGTCGGTCCCGAAGACCTTGATGCAATCGCGTTGGCCCAGCGGCACCTTGAGCACGTTGGGAATCAGATGCGACTCGGGTTCGTGGTCCTCGCCGATCGTGCCATCGGACGCGGCCCCTGCGGCGTTGAAGTACCGCAAGGCGACGAAGCCCAGGTCCCAGGCAGCCGCGGAGTCCGTCAACGCCCATTCGACGGCGAGCTTTGCCCGGGCATAGGGGCTGGCGGGAAGCTGCGGCGTGCTCTCCGTGATCGGCATGCGCTCAGGTACGCCGTAGGTCGCGCAGGTCGAGCTGAACACGAACCGCTTGACGCCGTGCCGTTGCATCGCGGACAGCACGCGGATCGAGTTGCCGACGTTGTTCTCGTAGAACTTCAGCGGGTCGAGTACGGACTCGCCGACCTCGATATAGGCCGCGAAGTGCATCACGGCGTCGAACGACATCTGGCGGAACAGATCGTCGAGCAGGATTGTGTCCGACAACTCGCCGACCACGAGCCGGGCCGCCGGCGCGACCGCGGCCGC
The DNA here is from genome assembly GCA_964514515.1 of uncultured Planctomycetaceae bacterium. Taxonomy (GTDB): domain Bacteria; phylum Planctomycetota; class Phycisphaerae; order UBA1845; family UTPLA1; genus CAZERK01. The sequence goes on along the minus strand of CAZERK010000387.1, from coordinate 867 downwards.
GTGCCCCGACGAGAGGTTGTCCAGGACCACCACGTCATGTCCCGCACCGCTTAACGCGCGGACGGCATGGCTACCGACGTAGCCGGCCCCCCCGGTCACGAGAGTCTTCATGCTCGCCTGCCTCTCAAAAAGCGGCTACCTGCCACGGAAGAGCCCAACCGCCGCTGTCTGCCATGCATGACGCACGTGTCTCGGCCCAGCGCTGAGACTGCCTCCCGTGTAGATCGAACAGGCGGGGGCGTCAAGACGTCAGGACCGTCCACGCATCAACGGCTCGTCGTTTACGGAGCTTGCGGAGATTCTCGATGGCGACCGCGCTCGCGCGACGACAACCCAAGACTCGCGGCCCGCCGCGGCAGCCCCTCGCTTCCTTGGGCCGCCGCCACCCCGCCGGTCCCCGCCGTCCGCCAACGGAGGGCCGTGATCGTGGCGGTTCTTCGGGCGCCCCCTTATGCCGCGCCGCTGAGAAGGTTCTCGACGACCGCTTAGACCCGAGCCAACGGTTTATAGTAGGCTCCATGTCGTCATCGTGTACACTTATCGCGGAAGGACAGAGGCAGCCGGCCGCTGCTCTGCGGCGCGGCACGTTGAGGAGTCGAATGGCAGTCGTTCGATGCCCCAGGTGCATGACTCGTAATCCGGCCGGAGCCCGGTTCTGCCGCCGCTGCGGCCTGGAGATAGGCGAGAAGGCGTCGGTCGAGTCAAAACCGCCTGAGCCGGCCCGGCATCCGCACACCCTGCCGCCGCCGAACGGCTTTCGCGCCGTCGAGGGCGTGGCGGACCTGTACTACACCTGGAAGGCGGCCTGGGGCGGCTCGATGCTGTTGGGGACGGAGACGATCGGCGTCGTTCTCTTCAACGGCGGCC
>CAZERK010000386.1:0-4059 GCA_964514515.1 uncultured Planctomycetaceae bacterium | reverse complement strand
CATGCGCTGTCATGCCGGGGCCCTGCGCGACGCGCGCCTTGACCTTGTACTGCGTGCCGGGGATGCGGACCGTCTTGTTGCCTTCCACGAGCTGCCGGCCCAGCGTGCTCACGGCCTGGTAGCCGACGAACAGGATGGTGCTCTCCGGCCGCGAGACGTTCTTGACCAGATGGTGCTTGACGCGCCCGGCGGTGCACATCCCGGACCCCGCCATGATGATGCACGATCCCTTGATGCGGTTGATGGCCTTCGAGTCGTCGGCCTCGCGGACCAGTTGCAGGCCCGGAAAGCGGCAGGGCGGCTCGCCGGCTTCGAGCATCCGTCTCGCCTCCTCGTCCATGCAGTCGCGATGTCGGCGGAAGACCTGCGTCACGTCCACGGCCATCGGGCTGTCGAGAAACACGAGCAGGTGCGGAATCCGGTTCGCGCGAATCAGCCGGCCCAGGTAGAACATCAGTTCCTGCGCCCGTTCGACGGCGAACGTCGGGATGATGATGTTGCCGCCCTTGTCCACCGTGTCGTTGATGACGTCGCAGAGTTGGTCTTCGACGGGACCGACGTTCGGATGGTTGCGGTCTCCGTAGGTGGACTCCATGACAACGTAGTCCGCTTTGCCGAAGAAGGTCGGATCGCGGATGATCGGTTTGCCGACCTCGCCGATGTCGCCGGAGAAGATGATCGTTCGCGTCTGCCCGTTCTCCCGGACGGCCAACTCGAGCATGGCGGAGCCGAGGATGTGCCCCGCGTCGTGATACGTCACCGCCAAGCCGTCGCCGAGGGCCGTCGTCTCGCCGTAGCGGACGGCCTTGAACAGCGGCAGGGCGTCCTGAACGTCCGCGGCCGTGTAGAGCGGCAGGATCGGGTGGGGGCCCTTGCGACCCTCACGCGCATGTCGTCTTTGCTTGAACTCGGCGTCTTCCTCTTGTATCCGGCCCGCGTCCAGCAGCACGATCTCGGCCAGTTCCTTCGACGCCTCCGTCGTCAGGATCGTGCCGCGAAAACCGTCCTTGACCCATCGCGGGATCAGTCCGCAATGGTCGATGTGCGCGTGGGTCAACAGGACGTAGTCGAGGGAACTCGGAGGGATCGGAGACGGCTCCCAGTTCCGGGGGAGCATGGACCGTTCCTGGTAGAGCCCGCAATCGACGAGCATCCGACGGCCGGCTGCCTCGAAGTAGTATTGCGATCCCGTAACCTGCCGCGTCGCGCCGATGAACTGGATCTTCATCTGTAACTCCGCTTGATGTCTTGCTTGCCGACCGGCGCCCGCTCGGCGCATGCTCGTTCTTCCGCAGCCCGCGAGATTCGTCTCATCTCGCTCCTGGCTCGCCCAGTTGCGTCGCGCCTTTCAGTCCGCTCATTGCTTCAAGGGCCTTGATAAGCGACTGCGTGCCGTTTCGGCTGCCGCCCATCGCGGCGACCATCGTGTAGAGCTGTTTGGCCAGGGCCAGGCCCGGCAGGCATAGTCGCATGCGATCGGCTTCTTCCAGGGCGATCTTCATGTCCTTGATGAAATGCTCGACGTAGAAGCCTGGCGCCATGTCGCCCTTGAGCATCCTGGGATAATAGTTGCTCAGGCTCCATGATGCCGCCGCTCCGCCGCCCACGCTCTCGAGAACGCGCTCGGGGTTCAGCCCGCTGGCCCGCGCATAGACGAGGCCCTCGCACACCGCGACCATCCCGGCCGCGATCAGAATCTGGTTGACCATCTTCGTGTGCTGTCCCGAGCCGGCCGGGCCTTGCAGCACGATCGTCTTGCCCATCTTCTCGAGCAGCGGCCGGACCTTGCGAAACGCCGCCTCGTCGCCTCCCACCATAAACGACAGCGTCGCGTTTCGCGCCCCGACGTCGCCGCCGCTGACCGGCGCGTCGAGGCTGGACGCGCCGCGGGCCTTCGCCGCCTCGGCGATCTCGACGGCCAGCGACGGGCTGCTCGTCGTGCAATCGACGACGCTCCCGCCGGCCGACAGGCTCTTCAGCACGCCGTTGTCTCCGAGGATGACGTCCCGCACGTCTCGGGGATAGCCGACGATCGTGCAGACGACCTCGCAGGCCCTGGCGGCCTCCGCCGGCGAGGCCGCCCCTCGTGCGCCGCGGTCCAGCAGCGGCTGGGCTTTCTGCGGCGTCCGGTTGAAGACGCACAATTCGTGGCCCGCCTCCTTCAGGCGCCAGGCCATCGACCGTCCCATGACGCCCGTCCCGATCCAGCCGATTCGCATGTTGTTGTCCTCGCGCTTCCCTTCGGGTCGCGGCTAAACGATAGGAGTCCGCCCGCCGCAAGTTTCGTTTAGCCGCGAGCCGACGGGAGCTCGCCCGCCGCGCGCTTTGTTTAGCCGCGAGCCGACGGCGAGCGCTCAATCCGCCGTTGCGCTATCGCCCCGCTGACCGCAGGCTACCGCGCCGCAGAACCCTGCCAAGCGCCCCCGCGGCATGCCAGTCTGGCAGGCCACGAACGGCAGCCGCCGCCTTCCCGCCGGCGAGCACGCCTGTAACGTCCGCACGTACAATATATTACGCTCAGCCATCGAATCCGTCACCCCTGGCACCGCCCTTGCAAAAACTCCTCCGACGCGACGGGCCGTCGTGCGCGGAGAATCGCCGCGCCGCGCCAAGCCGTTTGCCGTCTTTTGGGAAGACCTTAAGGAGCGAGAGCTATGTCCAAGATCATCGGAATCGACCTCGGAACGACCAACTCGGTCGTGGCGGTCATGGAAGGCGGCCAGCCCAAGGTGCTGACCAACGCGATGGGCGCGCGGACGACGCCGTCGGTCATCGGGTTTACGGACAAGGGCGAGCGGCTGGTCGGCCAGGTCGCCCGGCACCAGCAGGTCACCAACCCCAGGAACACCGTCTTCAGCATCAAGCGTTTCATGGGGCGGCGGCATGCCGAGGTCTCGACCGAGGAGAAGCTCGTGCCCTACGAGGTCGTCGGCGGGCCGGAGGAGCTGGTCAGGGTGAAGGTCCGCGACAAAACGTACACCCCGCCGGAACTCTCCGCGATGATCCTGCAAGACCTCAAGAAGACGGCGGAGGACTATCTCGGCGAGAAGGTCACGGCCGCGGTCATCACCGTCCCCGCCTATTTCAACGACGCCCAGCGCAAGGCCACGAAGGAGGCGGGCGAGATCGCCGGCTTCGAGGTCAAGCGCGTCCTGCCCGAGCCGACGGCGGCCGCCCTCGCCTACGGGGCCGACAAGAAGAAGGGCGGCAAGATCGCCGTCTTCGACCTCGGCGGCGGCACGTTCGACATCAGCATCCTCGACGTGGGCGAAGGCGTCTTCGAAACCCTGTCCATCAACGGCGACACGCACCTCGGCGGAGACGACTATGATGAGGTGCTCATCAACCACGTCGCCGAGGAGTTCCGCAAGGAGTACGGCATCGACCTCCGCAAGGACGCGATGGCCCACCAGCGGCTCAAGGAAGGCTGCGAGAAGGCCAAATGCGAACTCTCCACGAGCATGGAGACGACGATCAACCTGCCGTTCATCACGGCGGACGCCTCCGGCCCCAAGCACCTGAACCTGACCCTCACGCGCAGCAAGCTCGAGCAACTGACCGAGCGCCTGACCGAGCGATGCCGCGGGCCGGTCCTCAAGGCCCTGCAAGACGCCAAGATCGCCCCGAACGACGTCAACGAGTGCCTACTCGTCGGCGGCTCGACGCGGATGCCCGCCGTGCAGCGGTTGTGCCGCGAGATCTTCGGCAAGGAGCCGAACAAGAGCGTCAACCCGGACGAGGCCGTGGGCGTCGGGGCCGCGATTCAGGCCGGCATCATCGCGGGCGACGTCAAGGACATCCTCGTCCTCGATGTCACGCCGTTGTCGCTCGGCGTGGAGACGCTCGGAGGCGTGCTGACCGTCATGATCCCGCGGAACACGACGATCCCCACGAGCAAGAAGGAGACCTACTCGACGGCCGCCGACGGACAGTCGGAAGTCACGATCCACGTGCTCCAGGGCGAGCGGCCGATGGCCATCGACAACCGCACGCTGGGCCGGTTCAACCTGACGGGCCTTCCGCCGGCGCCGCGCGGCGTGCCGCAGATCGAGGTCACGT
>CAZERK010000385.1:0-4062 GCA_964514515.1 uncultured Planctomycetaceae bacterium | reverse complement strand
CCGTCTGCCGACGCTGCGACTGCGTGGCGCCGCCGGTTGGGGTTCTGCATGACGGACGTCAAGGAGCCGCGGACTTCAGTCCGGGCGGCGCCGCGGGCGGCCGATTCTCAGTTGCTTTCGTTGGCCTGTGCAGTCACAGGGCGGTAACCTGTGCCGCATATGTCTCGCTTCTATGGGTTGCACCGGATGCAACGATTCATCGGTTTGCACGATTGAAGGAGTCACGGACATGTGGCGGACAGCGACATCCATCGGCCTTTTGGTTCTGCTCGGCGGTTGTGCGGCCTCGTCGCTGCGGCCCGAAATTCCCCTCGGGACGTGGAACGGCACAGGCAGCGTCGTCTTGGAGAGATGGAGCGAGGACAAGGCCGCCTCGACGCAGCCGGCGTTCGAGACGATCTTCCGCGACTACCCGACGTATCTGCGGATCGCGGAACGCGCCTGCGGGGGCGAGCGGCTCATCGAACTCGACATCCGCTCGCAACGGGGAAACATGGCGGATCTTGAAGGGGCCGAGACGCACATCGTCGCCGTGTTGGGAGAGTACAAGCGCGTCGGCGACCGCGCGGTGCTGTACAGACTCCGCGACTGGTCGTACAACCCCAGCGAGAAGCGAGCATCCAAGCCGCCGCCTGCGGACGGCCCCATCGCCGCAAGCTGCATCTCTGAGAAAGGCGCGGTCGTCCTGCGGGTCCATTACATGCAGGACTTCTGGGACGTGTTGGTCTTCGAAGGCGACCGCGTTCGCAAGATCGGTGCTGTCTTCAACCACGAACAGGACGGCGGCCTGATCCATTGGTCTGAGGAACTGACGCGCTCGCGAAGCGAGACCGAGCCGACGAGCCCGGCCCGCGGCGAAGAGCAATAGAATCCGTCCCCCGTGCTTCCTTCGGCGTGAAGAGCGTTCTGGAGCGGCCTGCAAGCGCGAACCCGACGCATGTCGGAAGCGTTACGGGCGAATGGGACATGCGACGGCGAAACGCCGCAAGTCTCATCCTCGCGCACGTTGCACCGCGCGGCGCGATCAGATACCAGGCTGCAAACGGTTAGACTGAAGTCTCGCGGCACCCTCCTGGGATGTTCGCTGAATCTTAAGGACTGGCTGGCGCAGATGTCGAGGACGCAGGGATGGGCGCTGCCCCGGCTGCCGAGTCTTGGGCGGGTGTGTTGGCCGCCGGAATCGCTGGGGTCGTTGGCGCTGTCGGCGTTGCTGAGTCTCCTGTGGGCTCCACGGACTCGGTGGCGCGAGCCTCGTCCGACGGCTGGGAAGTCTGCGTGGTCGCGACGGGCGGGGGCGGCCGGCCTTGGGACGACTTCTCAGGGGACGCAGGCCGACTGGTTGGCTGGGAGTCGGTGGCTGGCGCGTCGGGCCGGCTCGTCACGCCGCCGCCTTGCATGAACTTCTCCTCGAACTCGCCCGACAGCGTCTTGTACCAGTTGTCGAGTTGCTTCTTGGCGTCGGGGTCGACAGCGCTGCGCTGGTCGCTCCTCAGGAGTTCCTTCAGACGCCCGTCCATCGCGACGAACATCTCGCGGATCGGCTTCTCCAACTCGACGCGCCGGCGGAAGAGTTCCTTGGGTTGGATGGGTCTGTCGGCGCCTCGGCGCGGAGATCTCAACTCCGACTCGATCGTATCGAACGCGGCCTTGTGCCGCTCGCGATAGGCCTTGGCCTGCTCGAAGGACTCGCTATGGACCTTCATCCGGGCGGCGTTGGCCTGCTTCTCGTCCAATTGGTACGCCTGGATGAACTTGTTGACATATGCGAGCCAGTTGTCCTCGAGGAATTTGCTGACGGCGGTTTCCGGTTGCTGCGTCAAACCGTGTCCTTGCTCTGTCGGTTGCTCGGGCTGAGCAGACGCCATCGCCAGTCCCGCCAGTCCCTTGCCGGCCTTCCATTGATCCATGACCCGGCCGATCTGCGCGAAGTTCGCGTTCATCTGTGCCAGGTCCTGGTCGTGGAGCTGTCGCTGATCTGGATTCAGGATGTCGCGCCATTCCTCATTGCCATCCAGGATTGCCTGGACCGCAGCTTCATAGATCGGCGCCCCCCGCTCGGCCCAACGCTTCAGCGCATCGGGCGTCGCCTTGCGGGGGTCGAGCCGAAAATCGATGGACTCCTTGAGCAGTTCGCGGATGTCCGGCTCGTAGTCGCGCAGGAACTTCCGGGTCCGGCTGATGAGCAACCGCCGCGTGTAGTTCTCCTGGGCCTTGTTCAGGTTGTACCGTCTGGAGATTTGGAGGATGGCATCCTCCATCATCTGCTCGGCGTCCCACAACTCCGGGTTTTGAGGGTGCGTCTGGGCGGTCGGGCGCGTGGCCGGCTGCTTGGGGGCCGCACCGTCAGCGGTTTGGGCTCTCGCTATGGATGCCGACAAGGCCCAAGCACCCCATCCCAATACGAGCACCGCCGCAGCGCGTACGAAGACCCACCGCCGCTTCCTGCACACAGCCGAATCCGCCGCTAACCGCTGTATCATTCGAGAGACTCTCAACTCCCTAAGGCGAGGAACACCGCCGGTCCCGGTCCCGCTCATCATTCTTCTACTGGTTGCCCTCTCAGGGATTGCGGGCATTATTCTGCTTGACGGCCTTTTGGACAAGCAAAACTTCGGTGCCGCGGTGCAGCCCGTTGCCCGGCTTTCGTCGTCCAGCCTGCGCCATGGCGTTAAGACGGCCTCTGCCAAACCCTGACAAACCGGCGAAGGCCGAGAATCTCCGGGATGGGCGTCCGACGGACCGACCTAACCCAGCGGTCCGAGATCTGTCTAAGATCCATGACGCCGCGAGGCTGGCTTTCATCTCGCCGCCGTGCGAGAACCGCCGGTGGACGTGTCCGCGTGAGGAGGCGTACGGTCGATCACGCCTCCATTTAGGCGGGCACGCCTCACCCCAACGCGGAGCGGAGATGGTCGCTCTCGTTGCGGCGCGTCTCAGCCGGATAAGCGGAATTGACCGACATGGAATTGTGTGCTAGAAGGCACGTTGCACCGATGACGAGCGGGCGGCGCTCCAACTCACGGCCTCGTTCCGGTCTGAATCGCCGTCGAAACCGGACCTCCAGATTGGGTGATGCATCGATGTGGCCGATGATGCTATGGGCGAGGGTGATTCTAGCGGTCGTCCTCCCGCCGCTTGGGCAGGCGAGCCAACCGACGACGGCCGTGGCCGGCGCGGCCGAAACGCTGCCTGGTTCGGCGCCGTCCCCGCAGGAAATCAACGATCTCTTCGCGCTCTTGACGGCCAACAACACGCCCCAGGCCAGGCGGCTGGGCGCGCGCAAGCTCCTGGACGTCGTGTTGCCCCAGGTCAATGCCCGACTGATCGGCGTTCTCCGGGCCGATCCTCCGGACGTCTTGGCGCAGGTCGCCCTGTGCCAAGCGATCGCAGACTCGGAGCGGCTTACACCCGACTTCATCGATCCGCTCCTCGATCTTCTCGACGCCGAGCAGCCTGACCTTCGTGATGCCGTGATCGACGCCCTTCGGCGATTCGACGACGACACGGTCATCACCCGTCTCCGGCCGATGGCGACCAATGGCGCGCTGCCCGTCGAGAGGCGCCTGGCGGTGATCTCCGCGCTGGGCGCGCTCGGCGAGCACCCCGTGGCCGTCTCCACCCTCGTGGCGTTGGCCACGGAGAACTACGGCCTCATTCAGACGGCGGCGCTCGAAGCCCTCAATCCGGTGTCGAACATCGAGTTCGCCGATGCGGCGGAAGCCGCTGCGTGGTGGGCCAAGCGCGAATCGATGCCGCTGTTGCAGTGGACGCGAGAAGTCGGTGACAAGCGGGCCATGCGCATCCGCCGCCTTCGTCGCGAGAAGAGCCTGTTGACGGCCCGACTGACGACGGCGTATCGGGAGGCGTTCAACCGTCTTCCTGAGATCGACCGACCGCAGAAGCTGCTTTCCTATCTCGGCGACACGCTTCCGGAGATTCGCGAGTTGGGTTTGGATCTCGTTAACGCGATGATAACCGACCGCAGGGACGTCGGACTGGAGATCAAGAACCGGCTGCTGGAGATGATCGCGGATCCGGAGTCGACCATCCGGCGGAAAGTCG
>CAZERK010000384.1:0-4065 GCA_964514515.1 uncultured Planctomycetaceae bacterium | reverse complement strand
GATCCGGCTCGCCGAGCAGCTCGCGGAAAAGGCCGGCGTGGGCGAACAATGCGAATTCCAGGTCGTCGATTTCATGAAGATGCCGCCCGGGCCGAAATTCGACAGCGTCGTCGCCTGCGGCGTCTTCGACTACGTCGAACGAGCCGACGAGTTCCTGGCCCACATGGCCCGGTTCACCAACCGCGTCATCTACGGCAGCTTCCCCGGGTGGACCCTGGTACGCACGCCGCTGCGCAAAATCCGCTACGCCCTGCGCGGCTGCCCCACGCATTTCTATCGTCGGCGCGACCTCGTGGAGCTATTCCGCAGCGTCGGCTTCGGGCGCACCGAGATTCTCCCCGTCCCCAGCGGCCACCTGGTGTGGGCGGTGCGCGACTAGCGCCGCAGCGCTTCTGCGCCACCCTGATGCAACCGCCAAGGCGGCGAGAGCGCCAAGGACGCCGGGAGACGAAAGCGAGTGCCGTGCCGACGCGACTTCGCGCTGCGATGCTCTCAGGCCGGCAGGCGCTTGCACTCGGTGGGGCTTCGCGTTCGAACGCCGGTACATCCATCCCCTCGATGCTCAATCCTCAACCCGCAGTCCGCGATACTCTCCCCTCCACCCCCAATCCTCTACCCTCCATCCTCCACGCGCTACCGGTCCACGACCGGCGGAGGCGGAATCTCCATCGGCTCCAGTGGCGGCTGAGCACTCATGGAGTGAATCTCAAAGGCGTACAACGGGCTCATGTGCGTGTGCCGTGGCCGCAGGTACATCCTCGACCAGTCGTAGCGCGGGATCATGTTGTGCCACTCTAGGCCCATCTCCCATTCATCACTTAAGAACAGGTAGTGCGTGACGACCCACCAATACGGCTTCACCACGGTTCCGGTCCACTCCGTCTGAGCGGAAATGCCCAGTTCCGGCCGGCACTCTGCCAGGTAGGAGACGAACCGATCGCGGACCACGCAGGCCATCTCCGGGGGCGTGTTGTCGCCGTGCAGAACGCAGATGGCCACGCTCTGGTCCTGATGAAACCCGTCACGCTCGCCACGCACCTGCACCGTGATCACATCGTCCCCGCCGGCCAGGCACTCGATCCGGCCGACGCCGTTGGCGACGTCGTCGCGTTGCGGATCGAGCGGCCAGGGCGTGACCGTGATCTCGCAGACCCGGCTGGGGAAGATGTCGGGCCAATCGACCCGGACGTCGGCACCGATGGCGTCAGCGGTGATATGCACCGGCTGGGCGACCGCCTGGAAACCGTGGTTGTCGACCGACACCAAAACGACGATCTGCTGACCCGCGACGGCGTTGTCGACTTCCAGCGGAAAGACGCCGGACCGGGCAGAGCGGCGGGAGCGGCGAGCGTCGCACGACTTGGCCGAAGTCGATGCGTCCGGGCGGCGGGTTGACTTTCATGCCCTTCGCGTGAGCTACATCACGGCGTTGATTCAGGGCGGAGCGTCCGTCAAGGTGGCTCAGGAGCTGGCTCGGCATTCGACGCCGATGTTGACGCCGGCCACGTACACGAAGTTGGGCGTACACGACCTGACGGCCGTGCTTGAGACCCTGCCGAGCCTGACAGCCCCCCGGCCCCTCGAACGACACCGAACAGCAACAGCTCGCGGCGACGGGAACGCACGGCGCGAGGGCGGCTCGATCAGCACAGATACCCCGGCAGATACCCCAGCAGTTGGCATGCGAAACGGTGCGAGACCCCTCAACGCGGTGCCAAGATGGCGACACGGGCGAGAGTTTCAGGAACGGGCGAGGGGGAGAACGTAGGTCTCTGGATGCTGAGACGATACGCGACGGGACGCGCGTTGGCGCGGCGTCGTGCGATGAAGAACGGAGAGGGGGGGATTCGAACCCCCGGTACAGGTTTTATCCCGTACAACGGTTTAGCAAACCGTCGCTGCGTTTTGTAATGGCTGATGCGACGGATGCTTGCGAAGGCTCGCCGGGAGTCTTACCGGCTGGCTTACCGGCGGATCGAGAAAACACGGCCTGCGGTGGTGGCGCTGGCACTCGACGGGCGCGAGCTGACGCCGATCTCGCTGCCTTGATTGCTGCATGGCCGACCCTCCCGGAGCCGATCCGGGCGGGCATCTTGGCGATGGTCAAGGCGGCCGCCGTGGGGCCGAAACCGTGAAGACCTGGATACGGGCCGTGACGCGACGACTGGACGGTTTCCGAGGTCTTACCGCGGTCTCGCGCGTTGGCGCGCCCCCGGAGACCGAGCCACGTTCTCCCCCCGTCACGGGCTGGCCCGATTCTGTCCCCCTGTGTAGGCTGGGTCGTCATGAACGGCAACACGCTCGTGGGAATCCTGGCGGGCGTCCTGACCACTGCCGCCTTCGCCCCCCAGGCGATCAAGAGCTGGCGGACGCGGCACACGAAGGACGTGTCGCTCGGCATGTTCAGCATCATGTGCATCGGCATCGCGTTGTGGATCGTGTATGGCGTCTTGATCGGCGACCCGCCCATCATCCTGGCCAATTGCGTGACCTTCACCCTGGCCGCCACGATCCTCGTGCTGAAGATTCGGCACGGCTAGCATACTGCGTCTGCGATGCGTGCCCAATTCTGTTCAATCAAGCGGAGCAAGACGGCTGCTTCTTCTGCGTTTGACACAGGGCTGCCCCCCAAGACGGTCTCCGTCAGTGTGTTGGAACTCGGCACAACATGGCTGCACGAGGAGGGCCAAGGCTGTGGCGTCGCTCGCTCTGTGCGGGTGCCGTGCCGATGAGCCGGCAGGCGACGATCTTCACATCGACCGTAGGAAATAACTGTCCGTCGGCGCAGAGGGCTCAGGCAGACGCTCTGCACTTCGTTGTGGTTGTCGGCTTTTGATCGAGAGAACCAGACAGCGGCGCGCGCACGCGCATGGCTGCGAGCAACGCTTCTTGGAGTATCGCGCAAGACCGCACACCATGAAAACGGCAGCGCCAGAATCATCCCGGTATCCCCGGAGCTACATCCGCCGCTCAAGGACGCATTCGAGCAAGCGGAGGCCGGCACGGATCACGTCATCACGAGCTACCGCAACACGGGGCAAGCCTGCGAACGCAACTCGGCCGCATCATGCACCGGCGAGCTTGGGAGGGCACGGCCGTGTCCCGGAACGCACGAGGCCGCACAAAACTACAACGCAGCCGTAGCGACGCCCTTGGCTTGCCTTGGTGAAGTCGGCGACAACTGGTGGAGGTTCATTTGTCGTCACTCTTGTTCACGAGCCCCCAGATCACTCGCGGCGCGTCGTGCCGTCCCCGCAGACTCAAGAAGGGCCATTCGTCTCTTTGTGTTCGCCGGAGCGGGGGTGTTGGGTTTGTTTGGGAACGCGATGTGCTGCCGAGAGTGCTCTGTATCTATGCAACAGGACTTCGACTCCTCTCCCAGAGTGTCCTCTTCCACGCGGCCACGCCCGAGACGCTCAGCTACGTGTGGATGCCTCCGAGCGGGCAGCGCGCTCGCTGCTTGGGGGCGTTAGGAGAGCGAGCTTATCACTGCATGGATGCCACTGGGCTCCCTCGCCGTCGTCGCCGGACTCGCTCCATCTCGTCCACCGAGAGCAGGCTCGCGAGATGTGCCATGCGAACCTGCCGAAGGAACTTGAGCGCCTTGAACCGCTGCGATGTCGTGGCGGTCCCCGACCCTGCAATTTCGGAGCAGCGCCCACAGGCAACGCCCAGTTGGTACTCGATGCCCAATCGGATCAGGTCACTCATCGACACGCCCAGAATCCGTCGTGCTGCTCGTGCCGCGCGGTGCATCTCCGGCGTCAGCCGCGCCCGTACCGATTCGCCTACATGCCTGCCGCGAGGACGCCCTGGTTTTCGCGCAGTCTCGTTCATGCAGCGTATTCTACCACAGAAAGCGATGAATATCCATAACATGTTTAGCAGCCAATAGTTAGGGCTCGCTCCGTTCCCCCTGACTTCCCGTCTTGTGTGACAGAAGGGCTGATTTACAGCAACTAGGGCATGACAAGCGAGCCACCGCGATTGAAGGGCGGTTCTTCATGGGTCTCGGCACTCTGGCCCTGGATTCATACGCCTACGGGCTTTCTGGTGACGGACTGG
>CAZERK010000383.1:0-4065 GCA_964514515.1 uncultured Planctomycetaceae bacterium | reverse complement strand
GGTCCTGACGGCGCATCAGGACGGGAAGCCCTGCTCGCCGATCAGCTTGACGAAGCGGACGGCGATGGAAGGCGTCTCGATCGTTCGGTCGCCTTGGCGGGCGACGGTCGTGAGGTATTGTGAGTTGTCGTCGCCGACGGGCGTGACGAGCCTGCCGCCGTCGGCAAGCTGGTCGACCAGCGCGGGCGTGATCGAGGGCGCGGCGGCCGTCACGATGATGCGGTCGAACGGCGATTCAGCAGGCCAGCCGAGCGAACCGTCGGCCACGAGCAGCGTAACGTTTGAGAGGCCGAGGCGGTTGAGTTGCTCGCGGGCCGTCGATGACAGGGGCTCCAGCCGATCGAGAACACGTGTCGGGCCAGCATGGCGAGGATCGCCGTCTGGTAACCGCTGCCGGTGCCGATCTCCAGCACGCGATGCTGCGGTTCGACGGCGAGAAGCTGCGTCATGAGGGCGACGATGTACGGCTGAGAGATCGTCTGGCCCATGCCGATGGGGAGGGCACGGTCCTCAAAGGCCCCGAACGCCGATTCCGACGGCACGAAGAGATCGCGAGGGATGCTCCGCATGGCTTCGAGAACGCGGGCGTCGCGGATCCCTCGGGCCTCGATCTGCGTCTCGACCATCCGAATCCGTTGCAGACGGTTTTCGGCGTTTTCCATGCTGTCCGTGCACCTGAAGCAAGACGAGCGGGACCGGCGTCCTTTTCTGCGTGAGGGCCGATTGTCCCTGACCGATAGACTGGATAAAGTGAGAATGGTAGCGGTGCAGCGACGGAGGGTCTATCCATCCGTCAAGCGCTTCGCCGTTGGGTGCGGCTGCGAGACGATCGCCAAGCCGCGAGGGCGCGTGCAATCGTGAATCACCGAAGCTTCGAAACCGGGCGTCGGCAGTCTCGGATCGGATCTGCACGGTACGTGCAGGCGATGCTGGGGGCGATGCTCTGCTTGGCGGCGGCCTGCCAGGACGAGGGCGGGTTCTCGCTATCCTCGCCCGGCTTCGGATTCACGAAGTCTGCGACATGGAAAGCCCCGATGAAGGACCCGTGCGCCGAGGTGTCCGACGGGGCGGCGCTCGTTCGCGAGATGCTGGAATCGGTAAACGCGGAACGGGCCGCTCACGACCTGCCCAGCCTTCGGCTCGACGCGACGCTCACGCAAATCGCGGAGTTCTACGCCTGCCGGCTCGTGGACGGCGGGTTCTTCGATCATAAGGATCCGTATGACGGTTCTCGCGTCGCGACGCGGGCCGCGGACTTCGGATACGCCTACTTGAAGGTGGGGGAAAACCTCGCGGCGGGTTTCAGCGTGCAGGAGACGATGACGGAATGGCTGAAGTCGCCGTCTCATCGCGCCATCATCCTGGACCCGCTGTTTACCGAGGTCGGCATCGCGGTTCGGACGGGCGGGGCTTTCGGCAGTTATCGCGTTTGGGTGCAGGAGTTCGGCCGGCCGCTGACCGAGCCGCTGGACCTGGCGTTTCCGGAACAGCCCGGTGCGGACGAGTCGGGCGCCGCGGCCGAGTCGGAAACCGCGGATGAGTCGGACTCGTCGGGCACGTCAAGCGCGCCGGAGAAGACAGAAGCGGCGGCACAGAAGGCCGCCGGAGACACCGCTTCGCAGCCCACGTCACAGAGCGCGCCTTGACTCGACGCAGGATTCCGGCGCTTTCTCATCCACAAGAACAACCGGTTCTGATAGCGGCTTGCGACCGCCATCGACATCGCCGCGCAGCGTTGTGGGGGCAGGCAGACGGCCAACGACGCGAGCCGACCGATAGAGCCGACGGTACGCGCGGACGCGAAACGCCCCAGCGCACCGAGTCCGGTTTGAATATGCCGAACGACCGCAACTGCCGAGGACCGCCCTGCCCAGACAATCGCAAGATCGCTATCAGAGCTGCGACGTCCGATCGCCGCCCTCGCGCCGGTCACGCAATCCGCTCCCTCACGGTCGCGGCTCTGTTCAAACGCACACCAAACGAGCAAGCACGACGATCTTGCGATTGCTCTGACCACCCTGCTCGCCTTGTAGCCACGCACCGGCCAAGGTTGGCGGCTCTCAGAGGGCGCGGGGCGGTCTGGCTCAAACTGGAACGGCTCAGAGGTCGGACAGGACGGCCACGATGTTGCTGCGGCCGGCGTAGCGGGCGGGAATCAGCGCGGCGAGCAAGCACAATCCCGTCGCCAGGACGGCGCCGGCGAGGACCATCTCCCAGGGAACGGCGAACTCGGGGCAGAAGCCGGACAGCTTCGCGGTCATGACGTTGCTGGTTCGTCCGAGCGCGATGCCGAGCGTCAGGCCCATGATGCTGCCAATCAGGCCCAGCACGAGGGCCTCGCCCATGACGATTCGAACGAGCTGCCATCGCGTCGTTCCGATGGCCCTGAGGACGGCCAGTTGCTTGGAGCGGCTGGCGACGTTGGCGGCCATCAGGTTAGCCAGACCCAAGGCCGCGACGATGAGCGCGACGGCCGGCACCGCGGAGAGCAGGAGCGTCACGCGGTCGATGTTGCGTTCGAGCTGGTGCTTCA
Source organism: uncultured Planctomycetaceae bacterium (assembly GCA_964514515.1). Classification (GTDB taxonomy): domain Bacteria; phylum Planctomycetota; class Phycisphaerae; order UBA1845; family UTPLA1; genus CAZERK01. Next base: position 1,532 of record CAZERK010000383.1, on the reverse strand, counting down.
ATTCGCGGGCGGTAACGAAGGCCTTAGGCGGATCGCCCAGTCGCGTCAGGATGCCGTTGGCGATTCGCTCTTCGGGCCCGTTGCCGGGAATCGGGCCGGCGCCCAGCGCAAACGTCGGGCGGCCGGAAGGCGTCGTCAGCGTCGGCTGGGCGTACGACTGCGCCTCGCTGCTGTCGGTGATGATGCGGGACTCATCGGGACCGGCGAAGGCGAAGTTGAAGAGCATCAGCTTGCCGTACTCGCGGCCGAACTTGCGCTTGGCGTCGTCGAAGGTGCCGATGATGGCGCCGACGGAGTAGGTTTGGAAGTACGTCGTGGCGTTGAAGAAGCTGATGGCGATGTCCAGGCCGGGCGAGGCGACGATGCCGGCGATCGTGAACCGTGCCCGCTTCTTGCCGACCCAGATCGTGAGGCGGTCGCCCACGTGCTTGTTTTGCGCCTGGGCGAACTCGCGCGTGACCAGCAGGTGCCCGCCCTGTCGCAGCTTGGCGATGGCATCCTGCTCGTCGCCCTCGACGAACGTCAGCTTGACGATCTTGGGGCCGTCGACGGGGTCGATCGCCAGGAATCGCGAGAATTGGTCGAGCCCGGCCAACGCGCGAAGGAAGCCTGACTCGGGCAGCTTCGTGAGCGAGAACGGGAAGTCGTCGGTCACGGTGTATTGGCTGATGCCTTGCGTGCTCGCCAGAACCTGGCGGACTTCGGCCAGCGGCAGCGATTCGTAGGAGTAGAGCATGGCGTCGGGGAATTCCTTCGGAAACTGCCAGCCTTGCTTGACCGACTTGCCCCAGACGACCAGACCGATGATGAGCGACAGCCCAACCATCAGCCCGGCGCAGATGGCCGCCGAGCGATAGGGGGCCTTGGCGATCTCGTCGCCGAGAAGTTGCGGCCTCAGGCGCAGCACCCAGGCTGCGACGCGAACCGCCAGCCTGCCGAGCAACAGCACGATGGCGGGCATCAGCAGCGTCCAGCCGCCGTAGAGCAGGACCAATCCTGCCAGCGCCTGGGCGTCGAAGGATGCGCCGGCTTGCGGCGGCATGTTCCGTTGGACGACGACGTGCGCGGCGACGGCTGCGAGGCCGACGAGAGCGGCCGGCCAGACCCAACGGCCCAGTCGGCCCGCGGCGTGCGGATGAGCGGCTTCGACCGGCGACACCGTGAAGGCGCTCAACGCAGGAACCGTCGCCCCCAGCAGCGTGGCGCCAAGGCCGCCAAGCACGCCGAGCAGAACGCCCGTGCGGCTGACGGCCATGCTGCCGACGTATTCGGGAACGGTTTGCAGGGTCAGCCATTGCAAAGCGAAGCCGAGCGGCAGGCCCAGCAGCGTGCCGGCCAGGCCCAACGGGACGGTCTGGAGCAGGAGGACGCCGCTGAGCTGACGCCGCGTCACGCCGACGCATCGCAGCAGGCCCAACTCGCTGACCCGTTCCGTGACGCCCATGCTCATCGTCGACAGGATGATGAAGAAGGCGGTTAGTAGGACGCAGCAGGCCAGCAGCATCATGATGAAGCGGACCAGCCCCTGCGCG
>CAZERK010000382.1:0-4065 GCA_964514515.1 uncultured Planctomycetaceae bacterium | reverse complement strand
GGTTTGTGTTTGATGCACCAAGGCCCGCCGTCAGAGCCGGTGCCGCCACACTGCGAACATGACCAATTCAGCCTGCCTCCTCGTGCTCCATGATAGAACACAAGCTGGGCATTCGTCTTGCCCAATCGATCGAAAAGCTCTGCCAGTTGCTCAAACGTGAAGGATTGTCTCTTCGCAGCCATGTTGAAACCTCCTCTCTATGCAGACGTGCCCGTCGGGTTGCCCAACCCGAAATCGTCGCGAGAAACCTTCCCAATGCGCTGAAGAGCCCCGGACTTCAGTCCGGGCGGCGTTGTATGCGAGCCCGTACTGAACCGTCTCCGAGGGGGCCGATTCGCCAGGCATTAAGTACGGCTGAGCCGGTCCGATAGGAGTAGCATGGGGCGCGGCGCGCGGCGCAGCAAGTCGTTGCAGTTGCGCGAAAGACAGGTTGCACGCGACGGCTGGTGAGACCAGGATCGTGGCGGCGCCACCACGGGCTGTTGCGTAAGACAAGTCGCTCTGAATTCAGCCCCGGCGGCGGGGACGCGATTGCGCCGTGCGCCCCCTACCAGACGTAGTCGCCGATCGTCGGCATCCGTCGATTGTACAAGTCGATGTCGTCTTGGTGCCATTTGCGGATGGTGGGCCCCATCTGTTTGAGCCGCTCGGCACGGTGTTTCTCCAACGAGTTGATGTTGTCGATGAGGGTTTGTTGGCCTTCAATGCGCCGTTGAATGCGCCGCTGCGAATGCGGATCGTTACAGCCAACGAGGGTCCCCCACAAGCAAATTGTCGCCAGGAGTACGAAGGTGATGCGGCGCAAGGACCCCGTCGCCCTCTGGTTGGAAGTCGTTTGCATGACGCGAGTTCCTCGAAAAGGTGGCCGGCGCCACCGTCCAAGTCATCTTAGTCGTTCGCGTTGAGCCGATTGCAGGCTGACGAGCACGCAACCGAGCGCAGTCAGTCAGAAGCAGTGCATCATGGTGTGGCACAGGCTAATAGCCTGTGTCCGCACGGGCGGTTAGCCGGTGCCACACGATAAGAGGCAAACCGCGTGACGAACCACACGAGCGCAGGTCATGCCTTCGTATCGGCTGGACAGGCAGCGTCACGCGACACCTATTTCATATATAGAGCGGCGTCATCTCTGTAATTATGAATGCGGCCATGCTCGTCTGCGTCCTGTCAAACCCCTAAGCGATGACCTGTCGTGAGATGACCGTCGATATCGCGAGCCAGCACGCGTCAGAACGCCCCTGTTTATAAAATATTATATGACAAATCTATTATGTCGTATTATGGTTAATACTCGTGTGAAGCCCCGACGGCAAGGTGCGTTTGCTTTGGCGCATCGAGGCTTCGTGAATCGCAGCCGGCTGCATCCACGTTGGATGAGAATCCGTTTTCCTTCCGTACCTGCTGATGAGAACGGCAGTCGTTTCTGGCGTCTTCGAATCCTGGGCATTCTGGCCACTGCAAGACTCGCGAATCATGCCGGGAGGAGGCTGCGACGCTGGCGCCTCCAGCAGCTTACTGAGACCGTGCGGACCCGTGAAAAAGCAGGGTTCGCGCACTACAGAGCGAGGCCCGATTCTGTACAGCGGAGGAGCTGTCGGATTTTCGGTTGAAAGGGTGCTCGGTGTTTCGGGTTTCCCAGGCGAGCGTCGATGGCGTCCAAGTCTCGTTCGGAGAGATGGAGGCATCCATCTGGTTGCCTGCGCAGGGCTTGGCGCGTGTTCCGCGTGGAACGCTCTCGTCCAGGCCGAAGCTGGTGACCCTCTTGGCGGCATCCGTCCTGGTCGCCTTGTTACGTGTTCCACGTGGAACACGAGCAGTCAGGAGATCGATCGCACGTGCGGAATGTATTGAGATTGTGCATTCCAAAAAGTAGAATCCACGATTCCTTGAACTCGAGAGAGCGTCCGTCCTCGTTGATGGGCAATCGGTTTGAAGAGGGAGCGATGATCATGGTCCAGAAAGAGCAACGCCGCCTGGGTAGAGGCTTGTCAACCATAGTATCCTCGACTGTAGGACAGATAGACCAGGGCGGAGCCGCATCAGGGTTGAGGGGATTGGAGGTGCCGGAGGCCGTTCACGAGCCCAAGAGAAGCGCGAAGCTCATGACGATTGACGTCGACAGGATCCGGGATAACCCGTGCCAGCCCAGGAAGAGGTTCGATGAGGCGGGGATCGCGAGCCTTGCCGCGTCGATTCGACAGCATGGTACCCTTCAACCGATTGTCGTCAGGCCTGCTGTTGATGGGTTCGAGCTTGTGGCAGGAGAACGAAGACTTCGAGCGGCCAAGGTGGCGGGAATCCGCGAGCTTCCAGCGATCGTCCGGACGGCCAACGACGAACAACTTCTTGAGTTGGCACTCGTAGAGAATATCCAGCGGGAAGATTTGAATCCGGTCGAGCGTGCGAAGGCATACCGGAGCCTCCATCTTCAGCACGGCCTTTCGCACGAAGAGATCGCGGACCGTGTCGGAGAGGATCGGTCGACTGTTGCTAACTACATCCGATTGCTGGCGTTGCCGGACGAGGCGCTGGGCCTGCTTGAAGATGGCAGCATGACGACCGGCCATGCAAAGGCAATACTCACGATTGCGGATATCGGGCGGCAGCGACTCGTAATATCACAAATAATCCGCCAGGGCTGGTCTGTTCGGCGTCTGGAACAGGAGGTTGCCGCGCTTCGGGGGCGGCCAGAATGTGACCGGCCGAAGCGGGAGCTGCGACCGGCGGTGAAGGAGTTGCAGCAGCGGCTTGCGGAGGCGACCGGCCTGAAGGTCAGCATCAAGGAGGGCCGGCGTCGCCATACAGGACGGATCATAATCGAGTATAACAGTCTGGATGATTTTCAGCGGATGGTCGATCGCCTTGGCGCGGAGGAGGAGATAGTCTGACGGGCCTTCCCGTTGGGACGCCGAATCGCGCACGCGGCTGGCCGCAGGCCTGTTTGAGCCGTACCGCGGGTACGCCTTTGGCGATGGGCTTGTAGGGGCGGCCAAGGTCGCGCTTCAGGCGGGGATGGGGCGCGGCAGTACTGAAACGCACGGGGCCGTTGTCCGGGCGCGCGGGATGCCGTCCAACGAGCTGCTGCGGGTACTGGCGCCAGGCGTCTGGGAAGCTGTTTCATGACGCCGGGGAGCCCCGGATTTCCGTGCGGGCGGCGATGCGAACGGACGGTTCTGGGACCGCTCATTGCGCAAGGTGGAGCGCGGCGTCGGCTGGCCGGCGTCCCGTCGGCGGATCATACGATAGGAAATCGCACGTGCAGGAGAGACCAAGACATGGCGCGTGGGGCGATGTGCTGGTGGCCGGCTGCGCGTGCTTACTGACGGTCTCGATCTTGGGGTCCGCCGTCTATTTGGGTTGGCGGCTGTATGATCGATACCAATGGACGAGACACGCCCGCACCTTCGTGTTGTCGCTTGAGAACCGGACGGCCGAGGAGCTGACGGAGAGGGCTGCCCAACTCCGCGCTCGGCCGAAAGTTGCAAGGTACGTCCTGCCGGAAATCCTGCGCGGGCTGAGCACGGCGGTGTCCGAGCGACAGCTTTGTGCGACAATACAAATTTCGAGGGCGTTTGTTGACGACAAAAGGATTAGACGGGCCCTTACTCGATTGGTGCGGGACAACCGGGAGATTGTTGCGGCCGCCGCAGGCGAAGGGCTGGCGGAGGTTCGTCCGCGTGAGCAGTCGGCGGCGATTCTGGGCGGTTGCCTGACGAATCAAGGAGACAGCCCGCTGGCGCCGGCGGCCGTCGACCGGATTTGCGCGGGCCTCCTGGACGCGGGGGAAGCCGGCCGACAAGCGCTTTCCAACAAGCTCGCCCTGCTTGCCCCGGATCGCCGCGTATGGCTGGTCGGGTTTGTTGCCGAGGGGGACGCGCCGGACCGCCAGGCGTGGTTGGATGTGTTGGCGGCGGACCCGGACGAGCGCGTGCAGGCCGCGGTGGCCGCGATTCGCGGCAGCCGTGACGAGCAGGATGAGCAACCGGGTGCAGCAAGGGCGGTGTTGATCAACTAAATCACCCTGCGCAATTCGGGGGCGCGCGGGTAGCGGCCGACCTCCGGGTC
>CAZERK010000381.1:0-4074 GCA_964514515.1 uncultured Planctomycetaceae bacterium | reverse complement strand
CCCTTCCAGGGAGAGGGTCGGGGGGAGGGTGCCAACCAGCAACCCCCATAAGCCCCCGCACCCTGCCCTCTCTCCCCCCCGGGGAGAGGGGAATATGTCGCCTTGCGCCGCCTCAGGCGACACCGGATCCCGCGTCAGCACGGCCGCGAAGCCGCCGTCACGGTCGGCATCGGGAAGGGTCAGGGCCTGTGCGGCCACGCGCCAGTTCGGCGCCCGCCGGCGGAACCATCCGATCTGCTCCTCGTTCTCCTCCGCCTCCAACGAGCACGTCGTGTAGATCAGGCGGGTTTGAGGTCCGGCAAGGCGCGCAGCCTTCTCCAGCAACCGTCGCTGCGCGGCCGTCAGCTCCAGCAGCGCCTTGTGCGACGCTCGATAGCGCGCCTCCGGTCGTCGAGCCAGCACGCCCGTATTCGTGCACGGCGCATCCACGAGAATCACGTCGGGCCGTCGACCGATTTCCGCCAGCGCGCCGTCCAGGCAATCGGCCGGCACGGGCTTGATAACGTGTAGTCCCAATCGCTCGGCAGACGCAGGAATCCGAGCCAGTTTCGACTCGTCCGTGTCGCTGGCGACGACGATTCCCGAGTCTCGCATCAGTTCGGCCGCCTGCGTCGCCTTGGTGCCGACGCCCGCGCAGAGGTCGAGCACGAACTCGCCCGGCTGCGGCGGAGCGAGCCGCAGGGCAAGCTGCGACGTGCTGTCTTGCGGCTGGCAAAAGCCCGCCGTCACGGCCTCCAACGAATCGGCGGCAGGACCATCCTCTACGAGGACGGCAGCCGGACCGCCGATTGCGACCGCCGCCCCGCTCAGACTCAGCAGCCGCGCTCGACCCCCCTGCTCAACCAGCTGCCTGCACAAGTCCTCCGGCGCGATGCGCATGACGTTCGGCCGCAGCACCAACGCCGGGCGGCGCTGGCCGGCCTCGCACACCTGTCGGCAGAGCGCCGGCTTGAAGCGTCGATGCCACCGCTCGACCAGCCACGGCGGATGCGACGTCACGACGACGAGGTAGTCCAACGGCCGCCGAGCCGGATCGGGCAGGACGTTCTCGCTGAAGACGCGGCCTCGATTCGCATCGATGGGCAGATATCGCCGTGGGTCCGGGGCGGAAGGCCGATCGATGACATCGCCACGGCATTGCGTCACGCGCCGCAGCACCGCGTTGACGATGGACGACGCGCCGCGCCCGTGCCGCTTGGCCTGCCGAACGGCTTGATCGACGGCCGCGTAGTCGGGGACTCGATCCAACCAGCAAAGCTGATAGACGGCCGTCGCCAGAATCACGCGAACCGAAGGCTGGACGCCGCCCCATCGCCCTCGGTAGAACCGGCTCGCCAGATGCTCCGCCGTGAGACGATGCCGCGAGACGCCGATGACCAGTTCAGACGCCAGCGCCGCGTCCACCGACGCGAGCGGCTGGGCCGCCTGCATCTCCGCCAGCAAGTCCTGTCCGAACGTGTAGCCGTCGTAGCAGGCGGTCAGCACCCGTACGGCCCGATCGCGGGCGCTGCCGATGGATGCCGATTCCTCGCTCATGGGCTTTCGCTGCCGGCGCCAGACGCGGCTGCTGGATCAATCGGATTGAAGCGGTCGCCAGGCCGGACGTGTCGGCCGTTGACGAAATCCTGCCAGTTCATCAAACGCCCGCCGGCCGGTTTGACTTGCAGCAACGACAGCTCGCCGTCGAGGCATTGAATCGCCATCATCGGCGTGATCGTGCCGACTTCCGACGGCGACGCAGCGGGAGACGTTCGACCCTCGTAAGGAACGGCTCGCGCCAGCAGTACGGTCTCATCGCGCGATCCGTCGGCCGAGACAAATCGGCACGCCGCCCCAGGCCACGACCACAAACCGCGAATCCGGCAGCCTACGTCGTGCGCCGGTTGATCGAAGCGTATCCAACCGTCGATCTTCTTCAGCTTCGCGGCTCGCGTCGCCTGCGCATCGTCCTGCGGTTCGCCCATCGCCGCCGGTTCCCGTTCGAGCAACTCAATCGTCGCCCGAACGGCGTCGCATCCGATTCTCGCCAGGCGGTCGTGCAACTCGTCTGCCGTCTCGTCGGGTCCGATCTGCGTTCTCCGCTGCACCAGGATCGGGCCGGCGTCCATCCGCTCGACGAGGCGGAAGACGGTCACGCCTGTCTCCTCGTCGCCGTTGATGACGGCCCGCTGGATCGGCGCCGCTCCGCGCAGCCTGGGCAGCAGCGACGCGTGCAGATTGACAATCCCCACGGGGAAGGCGGACAGCAGCGCCGGCCCGATCTTCTGGCCGAACGCGGCCACGTACGCCAACTCCGCCCCCATCGCCTTCAGTTGCTCGACGACCGCCGGATCGTTGACGTCTTCCGGCGCGACGACGGGAACGCCGTGCTCCAGGGCGATCGTCTTGACCGGCGTCGGCGCCGCGTGCTTGCCACGTCCCTTGGCGCGGTCAGGCTGCGTCACGGCCCCCACGATCTGATGCCCGCCGCTGAGGATCGACTTGAACGTCGGAATCGAAAACGCGCTGGAGCCGAAGAAAAGGACCTTCATCGCGTGCCCCACGTTCGGCCGGGCGCTTTCCCGCGCGACGCGCTACGTGCGCCATGACGTCCGGCGGGAGTCCTCAGGACGCGGCCGCCTTCTTCTTGAACTCGGCTTCAAGATACTTCAGAGCCCGGCGATTGGCGAGTCTTTCCGCCTCGGGCATTCGATCGGTGATGAGCCGACCGTCGAGGTGATCGGTCTCGTGCTGCCAGCATCGAGCGAGCAGGTCCTTGCCCGTCAGGGTGAACGGCCGGCCGGACACGTCGAACGCATGAATCGTGCATTGCGAGGCTCGGCGGACCGTGGCCGTCACGTCCGGCAACGACAGGCAGCCTTCCTCGCAGTCTGCACGGCCGACAAGGTCCGTAAGCTGGGGGTTGATGAAGACAAGATCGTCGTCAGGCTGGCCGGTCACGTTGCAGACGAACATCCTTCGCGTCACGCCGACCTGCGGGGCAGCCAGGCCGACGCCCTTGGCCTGGTGCATCAATTGGATCATCCGGTCTGCGAGCCGGGCGACGGAGGCGTCGAATGCCTCGATCGGCTTGCACGCTTTGCGCAACCGAGGGTCCGGATAGTTGATGATCCGCAATCTGGCCACGTCGACGGACTGCAAGGGCGTTCTCCTTCGTTGGGCTGCCAACGATATAATAGTCATCGTAGTCCAGCCACGTGCAGTTGAAAACTATTGGGAGCTGCGCGGTTCGTTTCGGCTCGCGTTGACCGGACTTTGGCCATCGCTAGACTAGCAGCCTATGAGGCCGAGCCCACGGCATCGCGACTGACGTGCCGAGACGTTGTCGGCGAGTCGGCGTCCGAGCAAACTCGGCGCCACCGGCGCGCGAGGATCACGCTCCAGGTCGGCATTCGATGAGATGGGGCGTCGAAAGCACTCCAAAGCCCAGTTCGAGCATGAACGACAAAGCCGAGGACAAAACAGACCCGCGTACGCCGGAAGCCGCCCTTCCCGCCCCTCCGTCTCCCTCCGCCGAACAGAGAGCCAACGCTCTCAAATGGTTCGCGCACGCGAAGAAGGCGGCCGAGACGCGGAATTACGACTACGCGATTCAGTTATATGTGAACGGGCTGGAGGTATGGCCTGACGCTGTGGAGGAAGGCCTCAGACCGCTGAGGGTCGTCGGCACGGCCCGGCGCCTCGCCGGTGGCAAACCGGCCGGATTCCTCGCTGCCCGGCGACTTCCGACCGCGGGCAAGGATGCGCGCAAGAACCTGAACAACGCCCTCCACCTCTACGGACTCGATCCCTCCAACATCAACCTGATGGAGCAAATCCTCCAGTTGGGCGCAAAGGTGTTGAGCGTCGGGGTCGTCCGTTGGATGGGTTCGGTCCTGACCGACGCCTTCAGCGCCTCAAAGCGGCTTTCCGAAAGCCGCTATGCCAAGGCGTGCCAGGCAATGGACGCCGGCGCCGATTTCGCCATCGACAGCGGCCAGGATGAGGCGGCCAAGGAAATCCTGCAGGCCTACATCGCGACCACCCAGATTTGGGGCAGTCTTACCCCCAGTCCTCGGCGGCCCAAAAGGCCCG
>CAZERK010000380.1:0-4077 GCA_964514515.1 uncultured Planctomycetaceae bacterium | reverse complement strand
GGGATTCTGAACAGGGTCGGGTACATGGTTTGGGGAACCGCCTCTTCTTGATGAGGTGCGAACGTCGTTTAATCGCTCGCCTTGTCGCAAAACCCGCGTATGCTACGTTTGTCGCGCCGGCAAATCCACGAGCAGGTTGTCGATCAGGCGCACGTCTCCAATCCGAACCGCACCGGCCAACATGACGCGGCCCGTCGGCTGCTGGATCGGCTCGAGCGTCTGCGGATCGACGATGCTCAGGTAGTCCACCGCGATGCCCGTCCCAAACTCCGCGATCTTGGCCCTCATGCGTGCGATGATCCGTCCGATCGACGACTCTCCGGCGGAGAGCGCATCCCGCCCGGTACAGAGCGATTGGTACAGGCAGAGAGCTTGAGCACGCTGCTGGGGCGTCAGTCGCACGTTCCGGCTGGACATGGCGAGGCCGTCGGGCTCACGAACCAGCGGGCAGACCTCGATCCGCAGCCTCATGCACAAGTCCGTCGCCATGCGCTGGATGACGACCGCCTGCTGCGCGTCCTTCTGTCCGAAGTAAGCGACGTCCGGCTGCACGATGTTGAACAGCTTGGCGACGACCGTGCAAACGCCGGCGAAATGCCCCGGCCGCCAAAGCCCGCAGAGCGTGTTAGCCAACGCCCCGGGCTGCACGCGCGTCTGATCGCCCAGCGGATAGACTTCGGCGTCCGACGGGGCGAACACGGCATCGACGCCGGCCCGGCGACAGGCGCCCAGGTCCGCCTCCATCGTTCGAGGGTACTTCTGCAAGTCCTCGTTCGGTCCGAACTGGGTCGGGTTCACGTAGATGCTGGCGACGGTCCAGTCGCCGGCTCGTTTCGACGCTTCGACGAGGCTGATGTGCCCGGCGTGCAACGCGCCCATCGTTGGGACGAACCCGATCGTGCGGCCGGCCGATCTGGCCTTGTCGACGAGATCGCGCACCTCGGCGATCGTTGTCACGCACGGGAGTCCTGCTCGTCCTGCCGTCTGTCTGGCGGTCATGGGGCTCTGTTTTAGCAGCCTTTGAGACGCTTGAACAGGCGGCAGACTGGTCCGGCAGCGAGCGCTGCGCCAGGTGGCTGGCGCGTCGTACTGGCGACCGCTTGCCGACGCCGGAGGCTCGGTCCAAGATGCTGCGCTGAGGCGCGGTGCCGAGCCCGCAGTCGCCTTGGCGCTGCCCGCCATCCCTTTCCGAAAGGATCAAGCCATGCCGCCAGCCTCCGCCAAAGCTCAGGACCCCCGCGTCGGAATCCGTCTGTTTCTTTTCTTTGACGGCCTCGTGCGGCTGTGCATCTGGTACAGCTCGTTGGCCTTGACGGTCTCGTTGTTCACGGTGGTCGACCGCTGGCCCAAGACGCCGCTGATCGGCGCGGATTGGCACGCGGCCTGGGTCTGGGCGACCCGGCTGGCGGATGCGGTGATCGTCTACAACTTCCTGTACCTGGCGCACCTGCTCGTTCTCCGCTTGCTGATTCCGACGCCGAGGGAGGGGAGATACGAGTTCGCGCGGCGAGGCATGTTCCAGATGGACATCATCTGGGCCGCGCTGGTCTCGATCATCACGCGGGCGAGGTATCACGCGCCCTTTCCCGGCTTCCTTGTGTTCCATCTGGCGAACCTGCCGCCGCTGTGCTGGCTCGTCAACGCGATCATGGGGCCCAAGAGCCAGTCCGTCTTCCCGCTCGATCCGCCGATTCCCGATCCCAAGCACACGGAGATCGGCCGCAACGTCACGATTGGTTACAGCACGTCGCTCACGGCTCACGTTCAGGATCGCGAAGGCGTCTCGGTCAAGAAAATCGTCGTTGAGGATGACGTGATGATCGGCGCCGAAGCCCTGATCTACGGCGGCACCACGATCAAACGGGGCGCGATCGTCTACGGCGGAGCCGTCGTCCGGCCTGATACCGTGATTGGTGAGAACGAGGCTTGGGGCGGCGTCCCTGCCCGCAAGATCAAGGATATGCCCCCGATCGGCGGCGCGGCAGGCGGACCCGACGAAGATCGTGCGGCGTGAGCCGCAGGCGAAGGCTCTCGGTGACGTAGCCCAGCAGGCGAACGTGATAGTAGGCGATCAGGACCGGGAAGGACCGCAATGTCTCGCCGACCGTCTTGCCCTTGCGAACGAGGTCGTTGTAGGCGATGGCGGCAAGGGCGGCGGCGAAGAACGCCAGGGGCGCCCAAGCGTATGGGCGGCCGGCCAGGACGAGCGGCAGCGTCACGTAGGCGAGGATGAACGGCAGCAGGTCGAGCCGAGGCGGCAGGCGGTACTTGTAGACCAATCGGGCGACGGCCTGGCCCCCGCGAAGCGCCTGCCGAAAGAACGAGCTGGCGGCAAACCGATGCTCGTGCACGACGACGGCGTCGAGGACGACGATCTGTCGGTAGCCGGCTGCGCGCAGCCTCAGGAAGAGGCCTTCCTCGTCGCTCCGACCGGAGACCGTAGGGAACTGCGCGCGTTGATCGGTCGTGTCCGTCACGGCGCTGGCTCGATCCTCGTCTAGGCCGTGCTCCAGCAGAAGGCAGCGGCGGACGCAAAGATTGCCTGCGACCAAGCGGTGGGCGTCGCCGGGACGGTGCAGGCGATGCGTGCCTTTGTAGGCTAGCTCGTAGATGTTCTGCGGTGGCGAATCCAGCACGAGCCCCGTTACGGCGGCCACGTTCGCTCTGGCGAATCCGTTCAGGAGGCAGGCAAGCCAATCGGTACGGGGCACGCAGTCGTCGTCCAGGAAGGCGACCCATTCGGCGCGGCTTTCGCGAATCGCGAGGTTGCGGCTGGGATTGGCGCCTCGCTGGGTCTCGTTGCGAAACGACCGCAGTCGCAGTTCAGGATGGGCGGCGGCGAAGTTGGTTAGGAATCGGGGCGTCTCATCCGATGAGCCGTCATCGACCACGAGCACCTCGAAATCTGAGACAGATTGCCCAGCCAAAGCCAGCAGGCACCGCTCCAACGGGTCGCGCCGATTGCGCGTCGGGATGACGATGGAAACCCGAGGGCCGTCCTCATTGTCGTGATGGTGCGGACCGTACATGGGCGGCTCGGTATGATAAGACTGCGCGGTTCGGATGCCGAGCGCCGCGGCCTCGTGCGAGCCGCTCGCACAGGAGAAGCGCGTTTTCGTCGCGTCGGCCGCCCCGGCAAAGCCCTGGCGCGGCAGCGCAGCCCTCGTAGCAGGAGCCCCACGAGCGATGTCCGACGCCTCCGAGGCGATTCCAAAGGACGCAGCTTCATCGCCGCCGCCTCGGGTAGCCGTCTGCGTGGCGACCTACAAACGGCCGCGCGGGTTGAAATGCCTTCTGGAGGCGTTGGGCCGACTGGTCTTTCAACGGCAGCAACCGGAGCTCAGGATCATCGTCGTGGACAACGATGATGCCGCGTCCGCGCGAGACGTCTGCCACGAGGCAGCCGCGCTCTCCCCGTGGCCCATCAGCTACCGCGTCGAGCCTCGCCGAGGCATTCCTTTCGCGCGCAATGCGGCCGTCGCTCTGGCCGCAGATTGGGCTCACGACATCGCGTTCATCGATGACGATGAAGAGCCGGATCCGAGCTGGCTCGACGAACTACTCACGGTCCGCGAGGCGTGTCAGGCGGACGTGGTAACAGGGCCGGTCCTTCCTCGATTCGACGCAGATGCGCCGCGTTGGATCACCCAAGGCCGGTTCTTCAGAGGACGTCGCCGCCCGACAGGAACCGCCCTGGACGTTGCGATGACCAACAACGTCCTTGCGCGGACCGAGGTATTTCGTCGGGTCGCAGCTTGGGCTCCCCCAGCAGATCGCAGCAGACGCACGTCGAGGCAAGGCCAACAGATGACTGACGCCGGCGTCGCGTGCCAAGGATCTCGACATCTAGAACGAATCGGCAGCGTCCACCAGATGGCCGATGTCGGTGCCGCACGCCCGCCGTTCGACATACGGCTGGCCCTGACCGGCGGGAGCGACGCGGATTTCTTCCGGCGGGCGCATCTGGCCGGCTGCACGATTATCTGGAACGACGAGGCCATCGTCTGGGAGACCGTCCCGCCCTCGCGTGCGAACCTGTGCTGGCTCCTGCGACACGCCTACCGCATCGGCATCTCC
>CAZERK010000379.1:0-4079 GCA_964514515.1 uncultured Planctomycetaceae bacterium | reverse complement strand
CCTGCGCCCCGCCGACGATCAACCGCGTGATGACGTGTACGATCCGCATGACCGGCGCGCCTTGCCTCGGCCCGTCCCCGCCTCCTGACGGTATTCGCCCTTCCGTGACGTTTCAAACTCGATCCACGTACGTGGTGAGCACTTCTCTCACAGTACCTCCACTCTCCGAGATGCCGGAGGTCGGATTGGAGGCATCGCATCGTGAGGTGTTGCATCGGAGATCGAAAAATCATTCAATAATCATCCGTGGACCTTGTTATCTTTCCGGCGTATCGGGTATAATCAACGTCGTCATTTTCGGGCGTGGCGACACCTCCATGCTCCGCGCCATGACCGAACGCACCCATTCGAGCTTTCTGACCGATTCAGTGGTCGGGCGGGGTGCCGGGCATCCTCGTTGATGAGGGTTCCGATTCCGGGGCGCGCTGAAGGCGACAGCCTTAGCATAACTCGCTGCTCTTGACGAATCGGCGGCCGTCACGGCGCAGTGGCCGAAAAGTCGTGCTCCATGTCCGTTCGATTCACGTCTTCAAACGGGGCGGAGGTGCGAACCATGAAGAGGTCGCCACACATCACGGTTGTCTTATGTTCCCTGGTCTTTGCCGGTCTGTTATTCGGTGCGGCATACTCCGGCTTCGATACCGCCGTAGCCGGCGGAGGCCCGGTGATCAACGCGCGGGCGGACAGCGGCGGTTCGAGCCAGGCCGCTGCCCCGAGGCCATCCGCCACGGAGCGTCGTGCCAAGGTGATCCGCAAGCCGGACCCGCGGCAGGCAAGTCTGTCGCCAAGAACCGCCAAGACGAATCGGGTCTCGGTCACAGCCGTCGCCCCGACGGCGCCGGCCGAGAAGCCGGCGGTTGCCCCGCTCAAGCGCGAAGCGCCGGCCGGCGAGCGCCAAGGCGGCGATACCTGTGCAACCGCGACCGTGATCCCATCGCTGCCCTACACGGACATCGGCACAACGGTCGGGTACACCCACGACTACGATGCCGTCTGTCCTTACTCGGGCTCGACGGCGCCGGACGTCGTGTACGCATACACGCCTTGGGTGCCCGGGGCCGTGGACATTACGCTGTGCCTGGATGTCAGCAACTACGACACCAAGCTGTACGTCTATGCGGACGCTTGCATCGGAGGGACGGAGATCGCTTGCAGCGATGACGCCTGCCATTCGCCGGAGTATCCGGTGAATTACCAATCCTGGCTCGTCGTCGCGCTGACCCCCGGCACGACCTACTACATCGTCGTGGACGGGTACGGAACGGCAAGCGGCAATTATCAGCTCAACATGGAGGACATCGTCTTCGAGCCTCCCTACAACGACAATTGCTTCGATGCGGTGTCCTTCGACCTGTTGCCCGGAATGCCGGTCGTATTCACGGACGACAATACGGGCGCAACGGTGGACTGCGAGCCGTTGAGCGGCGGAACCTATCGCGAGGCATGGTTTGCCCTCACGCTTCCAGAAACGATGGGCGTCGAGGTCGCCTATTGCGGCACCACCCCCGTTTTCTACAACGCCTATACCGTGATGGACGCCGTTTGCCCATGCTCCGGCGAGTGGTTCGTCGCCAGCAGTTGGGACAACACATCGTGTGGCGACGCCAACTGGACGCTGCGCTGGACCGGCCTGCCCCCGGGAACCTACTACTGGCCGCTGCTCACCGACTCGGCCGGCGGCCATGCCGAAGGGCCGTATACGGTCACCTTCACCGGCACGGCGTTCGTTCCGCCAGAGGTAGACTTCTTTGAGACCGCGCCGTTTACCACGCCGATGCAAACCACCTGCGGCGCGGGCGATGACTGCAACCTTCGGCCGACCGAAGAGCACCTGTACCAGGTGACGATCCCGTACGCCGGCACGTGGGCGTTCGACCTTTGCGCGTCCACGTACGACACGTACCTGTTCGTCGGCACCGCGCCGTGCACGGGCAACCTGGGTCACGACGACGACTCTTGCGGCGCGCAGTCGTACCTTGAGCTCACCCTCGCCGCGGGCGACTACTACTTGGCTGTCGAAGGTTACGACGCCTGCGGGGACTACGTCCTGTCTGTGTACGAATCGCCGGATCTGCCCCAGCTCCAATGCTCGCCGGACGCCCTGTTTGCGCAGCCCGCCCACAGTCCAACCGAGGACTGGGTCGCTCACGCGAGCGACGAAGAGTCCGGCTACGTCGTCTACGAGAATTACAGCGTCGGCGAGCCGATCTCGCAGATCAGTTGGTGGGGCCTGAGCGTGATGTGGGTCGAAGGCTGGCAGCCGTGCGACCCCACGGGGATGACGTTCCAGATCGCATTTCATCCCGACGGTGACGGGGAGCCGGAGTATGCCGACAAGCTCTACATCCTTGACGCCGAGCCGACCTTCATCAACACGGGCCTGCTGTATGACGGCTGTCCGCTGTGGCAGTTTGTGGCTCCACCGCTCGAGCCTTGCTGCTACGTCTACGACGGCTGGGTCTCGATCCTGAGCACCGCAAGCCCAGGCGGCTGCCAATTCTTCTGGATGAGCTCACCATCCGGCACGGCCGGTTCGTATCAGTTGCAGGGCGAAGTGCTCGTTCAAACCGGCTACGAACATGCCTTCTGCTTCGACCGCGGCGCGTGCAGCGCCTTGATCGGCGCGTGCTGCATGATCGACGGCACGTGCGTGGACGGCATGACGGAGACGGATTGCACGGAATCGGGCGGAGGCTTCCGCGGCTTCGAGACCCTGTGCGAGTACGTCGCCTGCGAGCCGTGCGACGTGACGGCGAGCCCCGAGGCGCGGATGGAGGGTGAGCCGGTCTGCCACGACAACTACATCGACACCTACAACGGCGGCTGCGAATCAGACCCGCCGGTCTTTCAGTCGATCGAATGCGGAAGCGCCGTCTTCGGCACGTCCGGCACGTACTTCTACGAGGGCGTCCAGCGTCGCGACGCCGACTGGTACATCCTGTTCGCGGACGAGCCCCAGACGCTCACGTGGTCCGTGTGGGCTGAATTCCCATCGGAGATTCTCATTCTCGACGGCGGCGACGGATGCCCGGGCGAAGTCCTCGCTACGGCCACGGGCGCACCGTGCGAGATGGCTGTCATCACGGTCGCCGTCGAGTCGGGCACCTACTGGCTCGGCGTGCAGCCCTCCGTGCTTCAGGGCATCCCTTGTTCGAGAGAGTACGAGGCGACCGTCACCTGCGGCGTGTTCCCCGGATTGGGCTGCGAGACGTGTCCGGGCGACATGAACGGCGACGGCGTACGCGACGGATTGGATATCCAAGGCTTCGCCGCCTGCTACGTCGCCGGCCCGGCCGTTCCGGCCGATTGCGTCTGCGCGGACATGGATCTCAACGGCGTCTTTGAAGTCAATGACGTCGTCAACTTCGTGAGCCGCATGTTGTGCCAGGAGAGCGCATGCATGGTCGACCAGGCATTCGCCTCGACTGCCGTGATCGACATCGAAATATTCGGATATGGGCAAGAGGTGATCCCGCTCGGCTCCTGCGACGATCCGGACAACACGACCGTCCAAGTGACCAGCCCTCCTTATCAGACCGGCCGGACGATCGACACGGCCATCACCGAGATGCACCTGGAAGGCACGTCCTCTCTGTTCGGACCGGTGATCGTCCGACAGCGGACGGGCACGGTCTCGCCGGGCGTCATCAGCAACGTGCAAGCCGGAGAGATGGGGGACTTCCTGTACGGCGACAGCTTCTTTGATGTTTTCGTGGAGATCGAATTGCCGGCAATGGGCGGCATCGTCGCCGATACGGGCGGCCAGCCGGTGCCGATGCAGGCGATGGGGATCACGGAACTGCCGCCGGTTGATCGCACGTTTGATTCCGGCCCTGTCTCCCTCCCGCTATACGTCGGCACCGAGCAGGTCGGTGTCATTCGCTCGGCACAGCATACGCCCTGCCCCGTGTACAAATGCGTCTACCGGGTCACGTGCGTGGCCGGCGCCTGCGGCGCATGCCCGGTGACGGTCGGCACCCGGTGCACAAAGGCGAATTGCGTGATGCCGAATCCCACGTGTGCCATGGGGGGCAACCAGACCTGTGGCGGGAAGAACTGCTGCATCACGCTCGTGCTCG
>CAZERK010000378.1:0-4084 GCA_964514515.1 uncultured Planctomycetaceae bacterium | reverse complement strand
CGAGCCGGCGAGCGCAGCGCCCAGATGCACCTCGCCCACGCGCCCTGCCCGCCGCGCCCGGCCCCCCGCGCCTTGAGAGCCGCCGGCCTTGGCCGGCGGGTGGCTGTACGGCTTGCAACGCGCCCTTCCGCGCAGACAACCGCGCGACAGCCCCGGACCGAATCGGGCAAAGCAGCGACGAAAACGCAGCCGACCAGCGCTTCCGCCGGGCAGTCTCCAACGCAACGGCGATCTCGCAAGACCGGTTGCGGCCCGAAGGCGCCGATGCGCGGCGCTTTGAGAGCCGCCGGCCTTGGCCGGCGGGTGGCTGTACGGCTTGCACGCGCCCTTCCGCGCAGACAACCGCGCGACAGCCCCGGACCGAATCGGGCGCAGCATCGAAGAAGACGGAGCCTGCCAACAGACAACCAGCGCTGCCGCAAGCGCGCGCAACGAACAGCGAGCCCGCCGCACCGAGTCGCCTCGCGCCGCCCGCTCAGCGCGAAGCCGACATCACGGCGCGGACGGAACCCAACAGAAGAGAACGGACAGAACCGCCAGGGCGACGGCCGTCAGGATCGCGGCCGCCACGATCTTCGCGTGGCGCTGCGCGGCACGCCAACGGTCCAGGCCCCGCTGAACCTCCAACAGCGGAGGAAAGGCGGCAGCCGCATCCTCCGTCGGCGGCTCGGCGAGCGCGATGCGCACGCCGGCGGCCTGCCAACGATCGAGCCGGCCGCAGCCCTTGCAGAGCGCCTCCGTCAAGGCGTCCCAGTTGGCAAACAGGACTCGACGATAGCGTCCTGCGCAGAGGGCGTCGTCCAAGTCCTCGTCGTCCTTGGGCGCAAACCGCGCGACCTGGGTTACGCCTCGATCGGCCAAGTATGCCGACAGCGCGCCGTCTTCCGCGGAGTCTCGGCCCGTGCGCATCGCCCACGTCGTGCCGTCGGCCCCCGATAATTCCGGCATCGTCACCTCGCTCCGTAGTGCGCGGCCGTGAAGATCGTCAGGATCGTCAGGCCGACGAGCCCCGGCACGCCCGCGTAGGGAAACACGCTCGCCCCGGTCAGCCAGGCAGGGCCGCGATACTGAACGAATGGGCGCGTCCCCATGATGACGAAGATGCCGCCGGCGTGCAGCCCGACAGGTAGCCAGAGCGTGCCCGTCTTCACGTACGCCGTGCAGAGCAGGACGCCCAGCATGACGTGGCCCGGAAACGTCCAGTAGCGTTTGACCTGGCGCACGTAATGGGCGGCGGCGAAGACCAGGCTCCCGACGCCGACGGCCGCGACGGTCGGCAACAGGTTCGACTCGAGCAAATCCGCCAGGACGACGCCCCGGAAGATCGCCTCCTCGACGAAGGCCCCGAACAGGCTCGTCGGCAGCAGCAGCATGAGGCGGCGACGCCAGCGACGGCGTGACCGATAGACGCCGGGCCGCAAGGCATCCGTTGCGATCCAAGCGATGAACAGCACGCACAGGAACAGGACGGCGGCCGCAACGCCTTCGGCAAGTTGCCTCCACGCGGAAACGGGCAGCATCTCACGATAGTACTCGACGATGGGCCTGCCAACCGCCAAGGGATAGATCGCCACGACAGCCAGAAGGCAAAGCTGCGTCGCCGCTCGACTGACCGTGCGAACTTGGCCGGGCGCATTCGAGGCATCGATCCGCCAACGAATCGGCAGGCCGCAGCGCCGCAGCATAACGCTTTGGACGATCCAGAGGACGACCGGCACGGCTGCAACGAGGAACAGACCCGTCATGTCGTCTCGCCCACGCTCGAAGCGTATCCGTCCCGTCCCTGAAAGACCTTCGTCCAGCGGCTGTCGGCCCAGAGAAACCACGCCTGCGCGTCGCGGCGGAGGAACGCTTCAAACTGCCGAGCCCAGATCTGCATAGTCGCCTGAAGCCCACCTTGTCGCCCGCCCTGATCGCGCGGCAGCCGTTCGACGGACAGCGGCTCGCCCGCGCAAATCACGTGCCGGACTCCGACCAGATGCCCGAACACCGGAACCAGCGGCGCCTCGGCCAACATCGCGATGGAGGCCGGCCCCGCAGGCAGATAGGCCGTTCGGCCGAACAGCCTCACCGGCACGCCTTTCCCCTGCCGCTGCGCCACGTCGGGCGTCATCACGAGGGCCTCGCCGCGTTGAAGCGTCTCGACGCAGAGGGCGGCCCGCGACGCCGGATCGGCCGCGCTCGGCGGTTCCAGGATCACCGGCAGCCCGGCGGCACGGCACCAAGCGTGCTTGATGCGCTGCTTCCGCTCGTCTTTCGACCAGCGAAGGTACACGCAAACGCGGACTTCCTGATTGAGCCGCACGAGCGTCAGAAGATAGTTGCACACGTGCGGCGGTGCAATCACCGCGCCCCGACCGGACGCCATCGCTTGACGAATGCGACCGACGGACGGATCCAGATCGATGAAGTCCCGCGACAGCCTGGCGACCGCGCCCGGAGAGGCTGCCAGCCGAAACAGACGCAATCCGTTACAGAAATGCGACGCGACCTGCTCGAAGTGGGCCCGAAGCACGGCCTCGCTGTACAAGCCGGCCGAACGCATGTTCCGCGCGACCATCTCCGCCAGACCCGGCAGCCACGGCCCGGCATCGGCAAGCAGCCGTTGCGTCGCCGCGATGAGGCCCGGCGGCATGCGCGGCGCCAGGATCGGAGCGGAGGCGATCACGCCTGCGGTCCATCGCCTTCTTGCCGATCGAAGCCACGAAGCCATCCATCGCTCCACGCCTACCCGTCACGTCGCGCTAGCGCGCCTGGCGTATCCAAGTCGCGTCGTCCCCTCGTGGCCGACGCCTGTCCGCCATCGGCGTCCTTCCTGAATCACCGTGCGCGATCTCGCGACGCAGACAGGAGCGGCCGCGCTCCCGCTCGGCCGTCGCGGCGCCCCGCCCCCGGCACATTCTACGGCTGATCCGCCGCGGCGGGCGGCCGACGCGAAACACGAAGGACTCGGCGCATCACGAACTCGTACGCGGCTCTGCTCCCAATTCCGTAGGTATTCAAAGGAGCAGAATAGCGCCCTAGCGCGACGCCGAAACGGGATGCAGTCCCGCCCGACGGCGTACGTCGTTGACTGCCGCGAGCAGCTTCCCGTCGGACGTAATCAACCGCGAGAGCTGTCCGGTCGTGAGGTCGAGCAACCGACCGGCCTCTCGAAGCTGCCCGCCGCTGGCCGTCACGGCGTCGAGCAGCGTCGCGACGACGGCCGGATACCTTGGATTCCGCCGCGAGACTTCGACGCGTCCTGCCTTGTTGCGACAGTTCCGCAGCGCCTCGCTCGGCCGCCAATCCTCGCCCACGTCCTGCCGCACCTTGATCGCAACGGCCAGCCGAAGGCGTCGCAGCGCCTTGGCCTTGTTCTCGTGCTGGCTACGGCTCTCCTCCGCGATGACCGAGATTCCCGTCGGCCGATGGCGCAGACGCACGGCGGAGCTCACCTTGTTGCGGTGCTGGCCGCCGGGACCGCTGGAGCGATACGCGTCCGCGTCGCAATCGGCGAGCAGCGTAGCGTCGTCCATCGCCAGCCACCGGTCGCGTTCCGCGGATCGCAAGATCTCTTCCATCGCACCATCGACCTCGTGCGGGGTATTATACGGCGAGCATGTCCGACACCAACGCAGTCAAATGGCTCCGCGCGCAGAACGTGCCGTTCACGAGCCTGGAGTACACCTTCACGGAAATCGGCGCGGACCATGCCGCCGAGGCCGTCGGCCGGCCGTTGGAGGCCGTCTGCAAGACGCTCATCGCGAAGGCCTCCGACCGAACGTTCTGCGTGGCGATCATCCCCGGCGATCAGCATTTCAACACGCGGCTGCTCGCGACGGCCCTCGGCAAGAAGCAGGCGGACCTCGCCGACCGCGACGAGGCGGAGCGCATCAGCGGCTATCACGTCGGAGGCATCTCGCCGTTTGCGATGCGTCGCAAGCTGCCGACGTTCATCGAGGAGTCGCTGCTCGCCCTGGACACGATCATCGTCAACGGCGGCCGCCGCGGCCTGCTCGTCGAACTGGCCACGCACGACCTCGTCCGCCTCCTCGACGCCACCCCCGCCGACCTCTGCCGCTCCTGAGCTCGCCCTCGACCT
>CAZERK010000377.1:0-4093 GCA_964514515.1 uncultured Planctomycetaceae bacterium | reverse complement strand
CCGGGCTCGCTCGACGAGTCCGCCTCGCCGATCACCGCGAGCTTGCCAGCGGAGGAGGCGAAGGACAAGGAGACGTCCAACAAGCCGCAGATCGAAGTCTACATCCCGTCCATCACGCGATTGACCCAGGCGGCTCGGAAGTCCAAGACCGCACCGCTATTGGAAGCCGTCATCGGCATGATGCCCTCGCCGGTGGACGAGACGGGCGAAGGGCTGGATTTCGCCGCGTTGCAGGATCTCCTGACGGCCGTCACGAGTTGGCCTGACACGCCGATCGCCTTGACGACCTACACGCAGGACAGCGAAGGCAGGCCGCGATGGGCCGCGCGCGTACGCTGGCCGCTCGACGAACTCCGGGATCGCATCGAGGACTTGCTGAGCCGCGATGCCGCCAAGCAATTGCTCAAGGACATCGAACTTCGACAGACCGCGGAGGGGACTTGGCGGCTGGAGTTGGAGGACTTCGTGCTGGCCGTGTTGGTTTCGGAGGAAGACGGCTCGCTCATCGCCTCGAACACGGAACTCAAGCCGCCCAAGACCATCTTCGGACAGCCGAGCGGCAAGCAGAAAGGCAAGAAGAAGGGTTCGCTGGTCTATTGCCGCATCAGCCTCGAAGGCGACGGTGGCGACGACGATTCGCCGCTAGCCCGAGTTCCCGGCGTCCGGGACGTCTCTTACGGCCTATCGATGAGCAAGGATGGCTGCTGGCAAGAGAAATGCGTCGTCGTCTGGAACCCCTTGATCGGTACGTTCCTGAAGATGGCCTTTCAGAAGTCGGACAAGACGTTCGACTGCCCGACGCAGGCCTACGTCATCGCGGTCTTCAACGTGGGCGGCGGCAGCAGCATGGCGGACTCGGTGGCTGGTCTGCCTCCCGGCACGCTCGGCTCGCACGCCGGCAACGAAACCGGTTTCGCCCTTGCGCCAGGCACGGGATTCCTTCCTTTGCCCGACGTCTTCTTCCAGTTCGAGGCAAGGAAGAAGGACAAGATCGTCGAAGCCGTCCGCGAGGCCATCGAGAAGGACAACAAGGAACGCAAGAAGGACGACCGTTCAGTCGCCTGGCCCGAGGAACGAATCGACGAGAAACCGTGTGTCCGGGCGGCGGCGAGGACGAAGACGGCCTCCGGCTGATCGTCGCGCAGACGAGCACGCAGGCGGAAGACGCGGTTCGCAATTGGATGGAGCTCACGCGCGGCAAAGGCGCTTGCGTCAAGCTGCCCGACGCGAGCACCGCGCATTGGCAGGCGCGCGTGCGATGGAGAAAGATCTACGAGCTTGCCCAGCCGTACCTGGCGGTGCTGGCCGGCGTTTCAGTGGAGACCTCCATGCCGCCGACGGCCGCCGACCTGAGCGACGCCCTCGTCGATTGGAACGTCAACATCCGCGTGCTGTACGCCGGCATCGAAATTCGGCATACGGGACCGATTCCGATCGGCGCCGTCGCGGTGCCGGGCGCGGTCGCGATGTCGCTCGGCAGCTCGGCGGCCTCGGATTCCGAGGCGGCAAGGGAGCGTGTTGCCTGCCGCCATCTGCGCGTCCTGTACCACCACGCCAAGCTGTTCAAGAAGGACTACGGGCGATGGCCCGCGACCGTGGCGGAATTGGACGGCTACGTTGACTTTGCCACGCATTCCTACCTGCTGGACCTCCGGCAACAGAAGCGATCCTTCGCGGAACGACTTGCGATGAGCTTCGTCGGCGAGCGGAGCAAGACCGGCGCGGACGAAGACGAACGCGAGAAGACGATCGATGACTCGTTGTACGAGATTGAATGGAGCCCCGCGGATTGGAAGCTGAAGTTCAGAGACGACGAGTTCAAGGCGTACGTGACGATCTATATCGACCAGGACGGCGAAATCCATCGCGTTCGCAAGGACAACACGACGGATGGCAACGACGACGATTCGTCGACGCACCGGTCTGATAACGAGAAGGTGGCCGCGCGATAGGCGTGCGCCGGTCCGCCGGGCGGCAAGCCTCTGCGACGAAGCGATGTAACGAATTCGATGACGAAGCCACGATACAGACGTGACCTTGTTTCCAGCCGCGGACGCTGTGCGGCCTGTCCGGCCAAGCAGGCTGCGGAGCCGGCGGCGATAAACAGGCGAATACGAGGGGTGACAGAGCTTTCAGAAGGCATGATTGCCGAAGGAGTCCTGTGATGCGAAGGACGGTCCCTACATTTATCGCGATGCTACTGTTCGTTCTGGTATTACGGCAGCCGGTCCAGGCGGGAGGCCCGTTGGACGGAGGCACGGTCCTCAAAGCGGCAGGAGCGACGGTCCAAGGAGGCCTGACGGACACGTCCACGGCTGAAGACGGTTGGCCGGACGTCCTCACGGACAAGACCGCCCTTGCGGCGTCCGACGGGATCAAGGACGACGAACCCCCCAAGGACAAGGACAAGGGAAAGGACCGGGACGAAACCGAGGACGAGGATGCGGACAAGGCCAAGGCCAAAAACAAGGACAAAGACAAGGATAAGGACAAGGCGAAGGCGAAGGACACGAAGAAGGACCAGAAGGAGAAGCCCAGCCCGGTCAAGAAGCTGGTTGAGAGCCGCATCGACTCCTATCTCGTGGCTGCACGGGCGATCAACATCCCGCTACCCGGCCGAGTCCAGACGACGCGAGAGATGCTCGAGCGGCTTGAGAAGCTGGCAAAGGACGATGAGGTCGGCGCCATATTGCTCGACCTCGACGGCGTGTCGCTGGAACTGGCCGATGTCGAGGAGCTGCGCCAGGGCATGGAGGCGTTTCGCAAGACCGGCCGGAAGGTCATGGCGTATCTCAATTCGGGCGACCCGATGGGCTACCTGCTGGCCTGTTCGGCGGACGAGATCGCGATCGCGCCGAGCGGCGGCATGGTCATCCCCGGCCTGGGAGGCGTCTTTCCCTTCATGCGAGGCATGTACCAACTTCAGGGCATCGAGTACGACGTCATCACGGCCGGTCGGTTCAAGTATCCCGGCTTTGTCAACCAACGCGAGCCGAATAAGTACTTCATCGAGGAGTATGGGGCCCTCCTCGACGGCATGTACGACGAGTACGTCCAGATCATCGCTGAGGGTCGCACGCTCAGCAAGGAGCGGGTCAGGAAGGCCATCGACCAGGCGCTCTTCGAGCCCGAGGATGCAAAGAATCACGGCCTCGTGGACGTCCTGGCCTACTACGACGACTATCGTGACCGCATCCTCCGCCGTGAGAAATTCAAGAAGAGCCGAGAGGGCGAATCCGATTGGGCGAAAATCACATCGCTTCAGGACCTGCTCACGGAAGTCACCAAGAAGATGAAGGAGGCCCAGGAAAGCTACAAGGCCGTCGGTCCCAAGATCGCCGTGCTGCACGCCCGCGGTCCGATCGTGGACGCGGACATGGGCGCCGGCTACGCCTCGATGATCATCATGCGAGAGCAATTCGCAAAATCCATCGAGGAAATCCGCAAGAACAAGACGATCCAGGCGGTCGTGCTGCGCATCGACAGCCCAGGCGGCTCGGCCTACGCCTCCGATGTCATCTGGCAGAAGCTTCGGGAGTTGGACGAGCAGAAGCCGGTCGTCGTCAGCATGGGAACCGTGGCCGGCTCAGGCGGCTACTACATCGCCTGCCCGGGGCGGCTCATCTTCGCCGAGTCGACGACGATTACCGGCTCGATCGGCGTAATCGCCATCTTGGCGAATCAGGCTTCCAGGTACAATCGCATGGACGTTAACCTGGAAGAGATGAAACGCGGCGAACGGGCGCTGTTGGGCAGCGGCCATCGCGACATGAAACCTGAAGACCGGGAGCTGATCGTCAAGATGATCCTCACGACGTACGAGCAGTTTCTGGATCGCGTCGCGGCGGGCAGGAAGATGCCCAAGGACGAGGTGCGCAAGATTGCCGAGGGCCGGATTTACACCGGCCGACAGGCCAAGGAAATCGGTCTCGTCGATCGCATCGGCACGCTCAAGGACGCCGTAGACGCCGCGCGTGACATGGCGAACATCCCGCCGAGCGCCGAGATCAAGCTCGTGCACTATCCGCGCGCCGCCTCCTGGGGCGAGCTGGCCGAGAGTTTGTTCGGTGCGTCCGCCGCGGCAAACCTCATG
>CAZERK010000376.1:0-4108 GCA_964514515.1 uncultured Planctomycetaceae bacterium | reverse complement strand
GTCGCAAACGCCGCAGACCTGAGCGTGGATCAACTCAAGGACTTGCTTGGCTTGCCGGCGCAAGTACGCGGGGATGAGCGCCTGGGC
This sequence comes from uncultured Planctomycetaceae bacterium, assembly GCA_964514515.1. Taxonomy (GTDB): domain Bacteria; phylum Planctomycetota; class Phycisphaerae; order UBA1845; family UTPLA1; genus CAZERK01. The sequence continues at coordinate 4,021 of CAZERK010000376.1, read as the reverse complement.
CGCCTGAAGCGAGCGTACGGCATGGAAATCGCGGACGTGCGCCGCGTCCTCTCCGACTACGCCGCCGCGCAGCGTGCAGAGGCGACTGCAGAACGGCCGTAGACGGAGTGCAGCCAAACTCGGAGTACCATACAGCGAGAGACATCGATACCGAGGATTGGTTGTGAATGCACTCGAGATGACCCGACCCTGACGCTGGCCATGCTCGGGGTCGCGGTCCTGCTGGGACTCTGGATGATCATGCGTGGAGGATTGAAGATGTCGAGAGGTCAAGCGACCAGCACCTTGGCAGTCGTCGTCGTGGTGGGCATTGTCGCCGGCGCGGCGTGGTTCACGTCTCAACGATCCGAGGCCCCAGCGGGTGAAAGTGGGAATCCGAATGACGCGGCGCTGGTTGCGCAGGCGGCACAGCCGGCCGCGGCGCCGGCGGGCAGCGTTGCAGAGGGCGAACGCTGCCCCAAACCGGTGCCGACGATGCAACCGGCCGCAGCTCAAGCCGCAGAGAACGCGACGGCTCCGCCCACCGACGCCAAACGGCCCCGACTCGTGGATCTCGGCGCCACGGGGTGCAAGGCCTGCAAGGCGCTCGCGCCGATTCTCGATGCGCTGCGTGAGGAGTACAAGGGACGTCTCGACGTCGAGTTCATTGACGTGTGGAAGAACCGCAGCGCCGCACAGCCGTATGGAATTCGAGTCATTCCGACGCAGATTTTGTACGACCGCGATGGAAAGGAACGCTGGCGGCACGAAGGGTTCATTTCGAAGGAAGACCTTCAGAAGCTCTTCGCCGAGCAGGTTGGAGTGCAGTCGGAGGCGTGATGTCCGACGGGTGCTTTCGGGGCAGCGGCGCCGCCGTCTCCGAAGGGTGAACTGAGTGTATGCCCGTGACGGCACACAAGGAGCGTGCAGTAACGATGAAAGCGAAGACCATCGGCACAGTCGTCCTGCTGGCGTTTGTCGCCATTAGTGTCGGCTATCTGATCGTGAGCGAAACGAACGCGCCCGCCGCCGCCGAGGCCCCGGCCGGCAAGGAGGTGACGTCGGGCCGCACACCTGGACCGGGTGGGAAGGAGACAGGCGAGACGGCCACTACGGACGACAAGGGGTCGCCAGTCACCACCGACGCGACGGAGCCGTCGCACAAAGTCGTCGCCTACTATTTCCACAATACGATGCGGTGCGTAACGTGCCTGAAGATCGAGGAACTGGCCGAGCAGGCGCTGCGCGAGGAGCTGACGCACGCGTTCGAAAGCGGCGCGTTGGAGTGGCACGCGCTCAACATGGAGGAGCCCGCTTACCAGCATTTTGCACTCGATTATGGGCTGGTGACAAGCTCGCTTGTGTTTGTGAACACGCAGGACGGCGAGCAGCGCGACTGGACGAACATGGACAAGGTCTGGCAGTTGGTCGACGATGAGCATGCCTTCCGGCAGTACGTGGTCGAACAGGCCAAAGCGTATCTGGAGTCTTGATTGTGAGTGCTGAACTGTGGGCCGCCATTGTGACCGCTGCGTGGACGGGAATTCTCACCGCGATCAGTCCGTGCCCGCTGGCGACCAACATCGCGGCGATCTCATTCATTAGCCGGCGCATCGAGAACCCGCGGGCGGCGCTATTAACCGGGCTGCTGTACACGCTGGGCCGCAGCCTGGTGTATGTGGCAATCGCTGCGATTCTGGTGGGCAGCTTGCTGTCGGCACCCACGGTTTCGATCATGCTCCAGAAGTACATGAACAAGCTGCTCGGCCCGATCCTGATCCTGCTCGGCATGTTCCTGCTGGGCATGATCACGCTGCCCAGCCGCGGTTCGGATCTGGGGCAGCGAGTCGGCCAGAAAGTGGCGGACTGGGGTGTTTGGGCCGGACTGGTCTTGGGAATCGTGTTTGCGCTCTCGTTCTGCCCGGCGTCGGCAGCGCTCTATTTCGCCGGTTTGATCCCGCTGGCGGTCAAGTTCGAGTCCAGCGTGATGCTGCCCGCGGTCTTCGGGATCAGCACGGCGCTGCCGGTTGTGGTTTTTGCCATCCTGATCGTCATCAGCGCCAACGCGATGGCGAAGGCGTTCAACAGCATCAGCGTATTCGAGCGATGGGCCCGCCGCGTCACCGGCGCGGTCTTTCTGGCTATCGGCGTGTACTTCTGTCTGGCGTTCATTTTCAAGATTGTGCCGACCCACCTTGGATGAGGCTGACCGGCAGCGATTCGATCCACGGCGCGACAGTGGACGTGCTCGGTCGGCGAGGCGGCAAAGGGTCATACGGTTGTTCCCGCGCCACGTCGCGGGCTTGCTAATCATTGGCGTCGGAGCGTGGGTGCTCTTCTTCGTCTGACGCAGCGTGCAGCGGAAATGCGACCCGGCTTCGGCGCAGGACATAGAAGGAGCTTCGACATGGCCGAAGACGTGACACGACGTGGTTTTCTGCAAACGGTGGGTGGGGCCGTCGCAACCGGCGCGGTTGTGGGGACGGCAACGGCCCAGACCGCACCGCGCGCCGGTGGCGAGAAAGTCCGTATCGTGGGCATCGCGTGCAGCCCACGCAAAGGCAAAACGACCTAGGCTTCCGTCAAAGCCGTTTTGGAGGCGGCTGCGGGCGTGAGCCCCGACATCGAAACCGAGTTGATCGAGTTCGCCGGGCTGAACATCCCCGTGTTCGATCCGGTCAACCTGGACAAGGGCGACTTCGGGCAGGTGGAGGCCAAGCTGTCCGATCCTGTCGTCGCCGGCCTGATCATCGGGACGCCGGTTCACTTCTCCGGCAGGTCCTCACCATGCAAGGCCTTGATCGACCACTGCATGGTGTTCCGCAAGAACAAGTTCGCCCTGCGGAACACTGGGGCCGGCGTGCTGGCGGTTGGCGGCGTACGGAACGGCGGGCAGGAACTGGCCATTCAGTCGATTCAGGCCGCTTTGATGTGCCGGGAGATGATCGTCGCCGACGATGGCGGCCCGACGGCCCATACGGGCGCCACCGTGCCGAACGACGGCAAGGACGACCTCGGCGGTGACGAGTTCGGCCGGAGTACGTTGCGCAACCTGGGCCGGCGCGTGGCCGAGGCGGCGCTCAGCGTTCGGGCCTGATCTGACGCCGGGAAGCGAAACGGGTCGTCGCGGACATGGGCGTGGCGTTGACGCCAACGCGAAGTCATATATGCTTATGCGTATATGAAACCGACGCAGACCACTACCCCCGATCTGTTCCGTGCGTTCGCCGACCCGACGCGGCTGCGCCTGCTGAACCTGCTCCTGGAGCGCGAGCTGTGTGTCTGCGACCTGTGCGATGTGCTGGAGGAAATCCAGCCGAAAGTGTCGCGTCACTTGGCGTACCTACGGCGGGCCGGGCTGGTCAGCGTTCGGCCGGACGGAAAATGGAAACACTACGCGGTAACGAAGAAGGTCACGGGGTTGGAGCGCACCCTGCTCGACTGCATCCGGACCTGCCTTCGGGACCTGGACGTTTTGAGCGGCGACCTGAAGCGCCTGCGCAAGCCGCCGCGCGGACGGTGCAGTCCGTGACGCGTGCATCGATGACGGAGATAAGTGATGGAATCTGAGTGCGTCGCAGTACTTCCGGAACAGCGCAAGCGACTGACGTTCCTGGATCGGTTCCTGACGCTGTGGATCTTCCTTGCGATGGCGGTCGGGGTCTTCGGCGGTTACTTTTTCCCCGGGATCGAAGGCCTCATCAATCGCTTCCAGGTCGGCACGACCAACATTCCGATTGCCATCGGCCTGATCCTCATGATGTACCCACCGCTCGCGAAGGTGAAGTACGAAGAGCTGGGTGACGTGTTCCGCAACTTCAAGGTTCTCGGCCTTTCGCTGGTGCAAAACTGGGTCATCGGCCCGATCCTGATGTTCGCGCTGGCGATCCTCTTCCTGCGGGGCTACCCGGAATACATGGTCGGCCTGATCATGATCGGCCTGGCGCGCTGCATCGCGATGGTCATCGTCTGGAACGACCTGGCCCAGGGTGACACTGAGTATGCCGCCGGCCTGGTCGCATTCAACTCGATCTTCCAGGTG
>CAZERK010000375.1:0-4115 GCA_964514515.1 uncultured Planctomycetaceae bacterium | reverse complement strand
CCATCCACCTCGTAGTCTTCGTTCAGGTCGCCGTTCAGAATATTGCACGCCGGGTAATGCGCATGATACGCCGTCGGATTGAGCAGCGCATCCACGAACGGCCTCAGGTCGCGTTGGTTGACTCGGCCGTCGCAATTGAGGTCGCCTGGCGACTGCGGCAGACACGGATCTGGATCGCAATCAACGTCCGCTCCCACCCAGTCGCCAAGCTGCAGTTCGCATTCGATCGGCGACATCACCGTGCAGCCACCTGAAGGCGTACAGCAGGCGCCTTGGGGTTGCGGACAAGGATTGGGCTTGCATGGGATCGATTCACCTTGAAACAGGCCGCCCTGGTGGCCGCACTCGTCCGCGCTGACTTCGATGCACGCTCCATCTTCAAAACAACACGCCCCTGGCGGCGGCGGCGTGCACGGATTCGGGTCGCAATCCGTCCCGTATCCCAGCCAAACGCCGTACGCCGCTTCGCAGTCTTCTTCAGTTAAGACTTGACACGCGTAGCCCGCCAGGCAGCAGGCGCCGAGAGGCGGCGGACACGGATTGTCCCTGCACTTGATCCCGACGCCCTGCCAATCGCCTCCGAAACAAAGGCAGAGAGCCTCCGTCAGCATGGTGCACGAGCCGTCGGCGAAGCAGCATGCGGCCTCGGGCGGCTCACAGGGATTCGGATTACACGATGTCTCTGCGTCCTCCCAGCGGCCATGACTGAGAAGACAGTCTTGCTCGGTCAGCATCTGGCACGTCCCATCTTCGAAGCAACATGCGCCGGGCGGCTGAGGACAGGGGTTCGGCACGCAATCCGTGAAATCGCCTTGATAAGCGCCGCCGTGGTTGGCGCATTCGATCGCCTCCTCGACCTCGCAATCGCCATCCGGGAAGCAGCACGCGCCGGTCGGCTGGGGACAAGGGTTGGGATCGCAGTCGGTGAAATCGCCGTCGTACGTGCCGCCGGCTGCTTGACAGTCCTCCTCCAACGCCACGATGCAAGTCCCGTCCAAAAAGCAGCAGGCCCCGGTCGCCCGAACCACGGAAGCCAAGTACATGCCGTCATTCAGGCGATAGGCGACTTGGTCTTGCCGATACGACGGATATGCGCCGCCGCTCGTCGTGAGCTGCGTCATCTCCTCGCCGTCCCAGATCCACAATCGCGGCGCCAACGGGCCGTTGCGGCTCCAAATGACCTTGTCATCCCAGACGGACGGGAAGCTGTCGGCCACGCCGTTCACGGCGTCGTCGTTGGTGACGCGCGTGGTCACGCCGTCTTTCCAAAGGAAGATCTCTCCGGTCTTGAACGTCCCTCCGACGCCCGTGCCCACCCAGCCCACGCACCCGTCGTGCAACGATGGGTAAGCGCCGCTCGACGCGCCGGCTCCCAGCGTGTGCGTCACCGAGCCGTCGTAGTACTTCACCTCTTTCGTGCTGTTATCCTGCCACGCGTAGGTCGCCGTGCCGCCGTCGGTAATGTAGAGCGTCGGGAACTGGCCCTGAATCCCCAGGCTGACGGTCGCGTCCTCCGATGCGTCGTAGTACATCAAGTATGCGTGGGCTCGCGACCAGATCAGATCGCCGTTGCTCCCGGCCGATAGGTCAGAGTCCACGATGCCGGGTGAGTTCGACACGTTCGTGACCGTGACCCAGTCATAACGGTAGATATCGTTCGTGCCGGCGCCGTCCTGGCAATTGCGCCAGCCGATCGAGTCGTTGGCATGGACCGGCTCGTAGCTGTAGAGGTTGGGGCCGTAAATGTACACAGAAGGCGGACTGCCAGGATAGAAATAGACCGCCCCGCCGTCCGTATCCACGAAAGCGATCGTGCCGTTCCGCAGACTCGGCTTGTCGGCGAGTACCTCGATTTGTTGCGGTTCTTCGAGATACCACGTGTCGGCTGACGCCGCGCTCGTCGCAATCAACAAAACGACCCCCCCTCCCCAAATCCTTGCGCGCATGAATTGTCTCCATCACCCTTGTGGTGCGGTGGCCGCCCGACTCGGACGCCTACCCCCCAAGGCCATGCAAGACGGGCCGGATTCACCCGCGTACGCAACCGTCCGGGGGAGCGCCCTCGCCGCAGACCCACCGGACCCATGAGATGTGAACGCGACGTCTCCTCCGCAGACCCTCAGAGTCCGTACACCTTCGCGCGCCGCCCATCCGGTTTACGCCCGTCGAGACGGAACGCGTGCGTTGTCACGATCTGTGATGGACCCCATCGGTTCCAGCGACCGTCGCCCTTCGCGAAACCGATAACACGATTTCATGCTATCAATCCGCGTCGGCCCGGCCAATGCGGGACGGCCGACTTCGTCCATCGGCCCAGCCGCCGCGCCCGGCGAAGGGACACGCGCGAACATGGCTTCTTCTACACGACGCTCGTTGCGTCTCGATGACCGTCACGTCAGAAGTCGAATAAGATCGGCGCCAAGGCGGAACCGCGCCGATCTCGCGCTGAGGCACCACCCACGAGTTCGCGGCCTTGCCCGCGCGCCTCTGAAGAAGCTGCTTCATGATGCCCAGGAACGACCAGACTTGGTGCGAACTGGCGTCGTGCCGGGAGGCGCGAGCAAGGCGTCACCCACGCGATAAGCTGAACACCGACCGGCCTTCAGGCTGGGCGGCGCCGCGAACTCCACGCCCATAAGTCCCCGGACTGTCCCGCTACCGAGAGCGATGAACGCGATGAAACCGTCCAGACGTCAGGGACTGGACGCCATTGAACGGCCGTAACTCCTGTCTTGAGTCACAGTTGAGGCCGTGACGCACGGCGCTGATATCGGGACCGCCGAATCCGCGAGGCGGCGACCACGACGACAAACCAGATCGTAAGCTGAACGAATGCCTTGCTTTACGGACAATCCGGTGATATATTCGCACTTACAGAGCGAGCCTAGGTGGAGCGGGCAATCAGCTTAAGACGCGGATACTCCACTCTTCGAGAGGGGGCGCCGGTATCGGTGCGGTCTGGGGGAGAGCCTGCCGATCCCCATCGGATCACGGCGGTATCCATGTGCGGTCCAAACTGCAGAGACAGCAACCGTGTCGAGGGCGCGCCCACGGCACCCCGAGTTGTTCGTCCGTCCATCGATTTCGCGGTCTTTCGGTTACTCCGACGCCTGATAGCGAACGTCTAAGGAGACATACATGCGGCGAAGAAGTAGAACAATCATCACACTGTCGATCGGTGCCGTCGTGTTCGCGATGGCGATGCCCCATGCGAGTGCCCAGGAACGCTGGATGGAGGTGGGCGACGATGGCGGACCGCTCGTGCGGGACTCGGTGATCGCCGCCAGCCCGCAGGCGATCGTCGCAGAGCAGGGCGAGAACGGATTCGACGTCGTTCTGCGGACACCCGGCCTGGTGCTTCAGCCGCAGACGGCCTCGGCCGGCGCTTTCGTCGGCTTGACGTGGCCGGGGGCATCGGTCGCGGGCAACGTCGGAGCACCCGCGATTCCGGCATATCGTCGATTGTTCGTAGCGCCGATCGGCGCCGAAGTCTCTGTGACGACGGAAGAAAACGCCCCCGCCGTCTTCACCGAGCGCGACGCGGGCATGCCGCTGCGCGTGGCGCCCGTTCAACCGCCGATTGAGAAATTACCCGGCGCACTGGAAAGCGCCGAGTTTCAGTATGATGCGGCCGCGTACGCCGCCGATTGCTTCCTGCCGGCCGAGCGTGCCCGCGTACTGGACGTCGGCATGGCGCGCGGCCAGCGGCTTATGTTGCTGGAAGCGCGGCCGGTCGCCTATAACGCGGCAAAGGGGCAAGCGGCGATTTGGCCGGAGTTGAGGATTCACGTGGCGTTCGGCGAAGGCCGCGCGCCGTCGCTCAGCCTCAGCGCGCCATCGTACCTGCGCGGCCAAGTCCTGAACCCGGGCATGTTGCCGCCCGCGCCCGCCCGCGCCACGGGCAATTATCTGATCATCGTTCCAACCGCGTATGAGTCGGCGATTGCCGCGTTCGCCAACGCAAAGGCGGATCAGGGCTTCTCGGTCAACACGTGGGTGACGCCGTCATCGAGCACGACGACGATCAAGAATTACATCCAGAGCCTCTGGGGCGGTCCGGACTCCCCCGACTACGTGTTGTTGGTGGGCGACACCGACACGATCCAGAACTGGAC
>CAZERK010000374.1:0-4118 GCA_964514515.1 uncultured Planctomycetaceae bacterium | reverse complement strand
TTGCCCCATGCGTCGGCCGCAGGGGCCGACGCTACGGTCTGGCGCGAATCAGTCTGGCCCGCGCTTGAGGTCGCGGTCGCCCCTGGAGAAGCTAGCCGTCCTTCCCGCTTCGAAGCCCTGTCAGGACGGTTCGGCCGCTTAGGCATATCCGACGAATTCGCGCGTTCCGTGAACCCCGACGCTTCGGTCCGCATAATACCCTATATGGAACGGAGTCAAGTTGGGAAGACATCGACATCGGCCCCTGGTCTTGGCCTGGAGTGAGGGCGGAAAGCCGACCGGGCCAAGCTCCGGATGTTCGGGAAATATTCTCGTGGTCGGCGCTTGCAGTCAGACAGCGATAACTTTATATGTAGAAGTATATTAAGCTATGATAAGTCCTCGTTTGTTGCGGCGTTTTCCGACACAATACTTGACTGTTTTCGGGCTCACGGATACGATGGAGAATCTATGGGACGAACAGCGACGATCGAACGTAAGACACCGCGAACCAGACTGACTCGGACCGGACCTGATGCGAAGCGCCAGCTCGGCCGCAAGGCCAAGGGGGTTGGAAAGGCTGGACGCAAGGGACGGTGCGCGCTGGAGCCGAGCGGCACATCGAAGAAGACGGCCAGGGCAAAGCGGATTCGAACCTATCAGGCGGCGCTGGGATACCTCAATAGCCTAGTCAACTACGAGAAGCGCCCTGCTGCGATCCGCGGCCGCGGCATGCCGACGCTCGCTCGCACCAAGAAGTTGTTGGCCGACCTGGGAGACCCCCACAAGAGCTTGCGCTTCGTGCATATCGCAGGCACGAAAGGCAAAGGGTCAACGGCCACGATGTTGGCGCACATGCTGCGGGGTAACGGGCTCAAGGTCGGCGTCTATACGTCGCCGCACATCCTGGACGTTCGCGAGCGGATCGTCGTGGACAACGAGCGGATTCCAGAGTCCACCCTGACGCGTCTGATGGACCGCGTTGCGCGGGTTGCCTTGGACTACGGGGACGCCTTACCGACCTACTTTGAAACGCTGACGGCCATCGCCTTCCTCTACTTCCTCGACCAGCGCGTGGACATCGCCGTGATTGAAACAGGATTGGGCGGACGGTTCGATGCCACGAACGTCGTTCGCCCCGATGTGTGCGCGATCACGAGCATCAGCATGGACCATACGGTCGAGCTGGGCGATAGCCTCGCATCGATCGCGGCCGAGAAAGCCGGCGTGTTCAAAGAGGGCGTTCCGGTGGTCAGCGCCCCTCAGCCGGAAGAGGTCAAGACCGTCCTGCGTCGGTCTGCCACGGAAGCCAAGGCGCCGCTGTTCGTGACAGGCGAGGACATCACCTTCACGTACCGATTCGAGTCGTCGCGGGCGACCGGTCCCCAGGCCCGCATCTGCGTGACCACGCCGACAAGCCATTTCGATCATCTGGCCGTGCCGCTCATCGGCAAGCACCAGGCGATCAACTGCGGCGTGGCGATCGGCGTCGTGGATCAGTTAAAGGCTCGGGGCTTCGATCTTCACGATGAGGCGTCCATCACGGGGCTGGCCGGCGTCCGTCTCGAAGGCAGGATGGAGACGATCTGCGAGAATCCGCGGGTCCTCGTAGACGGGGCTCATAACGCAGCGAGCATCGAAGCCGTCATGCGAGCGGTTGGGCAGAACATCCCCTACGACTCAATGGTCGTCATCTTCGGATGCTGCGCCGACAAGGACATCAACGGGATGCTCCGCCTGATTCAGCTCGGGGCTGACAAGATCATCTTCACGCGCATCCGGTCGCCGCGATCCGCTGATCCGGCCGATCTGGCGGCGCGCTTCGCCGAACTGAGCGGGCGGATGGCGCAGGTGGCGGAGACGCTGTCGGAAGCGCTGGAAATCGCCGAAAAGGCGATTACCCGGGAAGACCTGATCTGTATCACGGGCTCCTTCTACTTGGTGAGCGAAGCCAAGCGGCTGTTCATGCAGAGAGCGGCAACCGCCTAGCGACCTGGGGCGAAGGGGGACCGGCTCAAGGCTCGGCGACGGTACACGCTGATGAGGATGGCATCCCGCCAGGCGCTTGTCTGCCTGTTTGCTACGAGTTCCACGAGGCGGATGTAGACGCGGCAACGGGCGACGGCTGGCGTCGTGCGAGTTGCGGGATTGTCTGCCTGGCACGGAGGCAACGTCTTGAGTCAGGGATCCGCTCGCGTGCTCGTCGCGGGCGCCAAAGGGCTGTTGGGCACGCCGACCGTCGCTGCATTCCGTCGGGCAGGTGCGATCGATGTGCTTGCGCTCGACCTGCCGGAGTTTGACATCACGGAGCCCGACGTCGTTGCCCGGCGAATCGCCGAGTTCCGACCGACGCTCGTGGTCAACTGCGCCGCCTATACGCGCGTCGACGACTGCGAAACAAACGCGGAACTTGCCAATCGCGTCAACGGTGTCGGGGCCGGTGTTCTCGCCGGGTCTGCCGCCGCACACGGCGCGGCGCTTGTCCATGTCTCGACGGACTACGTGTTCGCGGGCGGCAGCGCGACGCCCTACCGGGAGGATCATCCGACCGGCCCGCCCGAGGAGCTCTCCGCCTACGGACGATCCAAGCTGCTGGGTGAGCAGGCGGTTGTCCGTCGTCATCCTGCCGCCTTGATCGTTCGGACGGCGTGGCTCTACGGTCCTGACGGTCCCGGCTTCCCGGACGCGATTCTCCGCCGCGCGAAGGAAGCGGGATCGCTCCGCGTCGTCAACGACCAAACCGGCTCGCCGACCTACGCGCCGGACTTGGCCCAAGCGATCCGTGAGCTTGCCGGTTTGCGACTGAGCGGCTTCGTGCACGTCACGAACGCAGGGCAATGCACGTGGTACGAGTTCGCCCGCGAGATTGTCCGGCTCGCCGGCCTCGACGTGCCCGTGACGCCGGTCACGACGGCGGCGTTTCCCCGTCCCGCGAGACGCCCTGCCTATTCGGTCATGGACAACAGCCGATACGTCGCGGCGGTCGGTCGGCCGTTGCGGACTTGGCAGGAGGCCGTCGCCGCGCACCTCCGCGCCGGATAATGCAATTGCGGCGGCCGGAGAGCCGATGATGGATGAGCGGGGGGGTTGAACTCCTCCTGACTCGGCGGTATGCTGCGGCGCTTGATGTTTGCGTAAACGACCCGCCAGATAAGGGTCGCGTGCAAGGGGCGTGTGTCCGAGCGGCCAAAGGAGACGGGCTGTAAACCCGTTGGCATTTGCCTACCCAGGTTCGAATCCTGGCGCGCCCAGTCGAGGTTTCTTCCCAGTTCTCGAATACCCTGCTGCCGTCCGAGCCAAGCTCGCCTGCTGCCGACGACATCCGGCGACAGGCATGGGTTCGGCCCGGCAGCTGTCGAGTCGTATCCTGGTGGGAGCCGACCGTCCTGATGCGGATGAACGTTCCAAACCAGATCACGACCGCGAGGTTCTTCCTTTCCGTCGCCTTCCTGATCCTGCTCGCATCCTATGACGCCGCCCGAAGCCAACAGACGGCTTGGATGCTCGACGTGGCCTTCATTCTGTTCGTCCTGGCGGCGGCGAGCGATTGGCTCGACGGCTACCTGGCCCGCAAGCAAAACCAAGTCACGTCGTTCGGTCGAATCCTCGATCCGTTCGTGGACAAGATCCTCACCGTCGGTGCGTTCGTGCTGCTGTTGGGCAGCGGCTTCCGCGACGGGCACGGCGCGGCGGTCACGGACTTGAGAGCGTGGATGGTCGTGCTGATCATCGCGCGCGAGCTGCTCGTCTCGGGCCTTCGCGGATTCAACGAGGCCGCGGGCAAGCCGTACGGCGCCAATTGGTGGGGCAAGGTGAAGATGACGTTGCAATGCATCACGGTCGGCTGGATCATCCTTAGCGTCGGCCGTCTGCACGACGTGGGTTGGGTCCTCGCCGGTCGGCCGATCGCGATTTGGGCGACGGTGCTGTTTACTGCCGCGAGCGTCGTCGCGTATCTGGCTTCCTCGCGTGAGGCGCTCGCGCAGCGGTCTCGCTAGCGACGTCTACGGTTGCGTGCGCCTGCAGCGGCCGGTCCGCCGCGTACGTGTTTATGGCAGCTCACGGTTGCATGCGCCCGTAGCGGGCCCCCACCCCCGGGGCCCGCGAAACCAACGACCCGCCCACCACGCGATAGGTGC
>CAZERK010000373.1:0-4132 GCA_964514515.1 uncultured Planctomycetaceae bacterium | reverse complement strand
TCTCGTCAAGGGCCAGGAAGTTGCGCCAGTTCTTCAGCCGGATGTGGGAGACAAGCATCCGCTCACCTCATTCATGTGAAGCACCCAAGCCCACGAGGTCCGACCATTCGTGTTTATCATGCGGGAATGCCGATCTGTTGGCAAGACTCGTGGGAGTGCGGCGAGCGAATGTTCCTGACGCGGTTCGTTTCTGCACGAACGCGGAGACGGCCGCATCGCATGCCCGGTCGTCTACTTCTTCCACGTCGGCCAGTCGCGGCAGCCGAGCTTGGCCGTCAAATCGTGAAGCTCTTTGCGCAGGTCCTCATATACCTTCGCGTATTCCGGGTCCGGCGTGACGACCTTTCGGCGGCTGGTCGAGATGCGGTTGTGCAACTCCTGCGGGTCGTCCTGCAGGTCGTAGAGTTCGTTCGCGTCCCAGACGCCCTGGTACTCCATGTACTTGTAGCGGTCGGTGCGGACGCCGAGGACCGTCGGCGTCTCGGGGTAGTCCACCTCCCAGAAGTACTCGTAAAGGAACGATTTTCGCCACGGCATATTCGGATCGTTCGGGAGCCGGAGGAACGACTGGCCCTGCATCTGCTCCGGGAACGGCAGGCCGGCCGCCTCGACGAACGTCGGGGCCACGTCGATGTTGAGGACCATCGGGTCGAGCACCTGGCCGCCCTTGAAGAGCTGCGGGCATGACATGATCATCGGGATGCGGATCGACTCCTCGTACATGCACCGCTTGTCGATCAGACCGTGCTCGCCCCAGAGGAAGCCGTTGTCGCTCGTGAAGACGACCAGGGTCGATTCGCGGAGACCGAGCTGTTCGAGCGTGTCGATCAGACGCCCAACGCTGTCATCCGCCGCCTGCAGCGCGCGGCAATAGTCGCGGATGAACTGGTCGAGGCTGAGTTCCTTGAAGTACATGTCGTTGATGCCATGCCAACTGTCGCGCTGCTCGCGAACCCATCGCGGGCGGCGGAAGTAGTTCTCCGGCGTGTCGAGGCTGGAGGCCGGCATCGTGATCGTGACGTTCTGGTAGAGGTCGCGGTGGCGCTCGGCCGGGATGAACATCGCGTGGACGGCCTTGTGATGGACAACGGCGAGGAACGGCTTGTCGTGGTTCGCCCTGATCCAGTCGACGGCCATGTCCGTGATCACGTCGGTCACGTAGCCGTCGATCTGCCTGTGCTGCCCGTTGATGTTGAAGCTGTTCTTCACGTAGTTGCCCTGGCCCTTGAAGCTGGCCCAGTGGTCGAAGCCGGGCTGCGGCTGATCGGTCTCGTAGCCCATGTGCCACTTGCCAAAGAACGCCGTCTTGTAGCCGGCCTGCTGGAGGAGCTGCGGGTAGGTCGGCAGCTTCGGGTCCAGCCGTGTGCGGTTGTCGAAAACGCCGTGCCGGTGGGCGTAGATGCCGGTGAGGAAGGACGCCCGGCTCGGCGAGCAGAGCGACGTGGTGACGAACGCGTTGCGGAAGCGGACGCCGCTGGCCGCGAGGCGGTCCATGTTCGGCGTCTTCATGAACGGGTGGTTCATGCAGCTCATCGTGTCGTAGCGCATGTCATCCATGAGGATGAAGACGATATTACGGCGGCCTCGCGATTCGCCCTGCGTCGCCGAACAGGCTGACTGAGTCGCGAGGGTGGCAATCAGAGCAGCGATGGATACAACAAGAAACGAGTGCAGAGGCTTCATACGGTCGCTTCCTTTCGGCTATTGGCCTTTTCGGCTTGCAGACGCTGCGCATCCCCGGCCCCGTAGGGTCGCTTCCTTTTGACTATTGGTGTCTTCAACTGGCAAGCATCGCTCATTCTCAGCCCCGCAAGGGTGAAAGATAGTAGCCCACCAGGGCGCAAGCCCTGGGGACCGTTGCGCGAAAACATCAAACCCCGTAGGGGCGACAGAACTACCGCGTCCGTGTGCGGCATGCGAAGCCATTTTACCGCCATCGTCACTGGATCGGCAGTCCTTTGGTCCCGAAAACCCGGGCAACCGCGCATGCGAGCTGCGTTCCAACGCGCCCGGCGCAAGTCGTTCGGCGTACGACATCATGCCCCAGGTCATCACTTCCCAGATCATCAGGCGCGAGACGTTCGGCCGGCATTCCTCTGGAGTGCGGCCTCTCTGAGGCCGCGTGTATTCTTCCGGCTGCCTGCCGTCTCGGAGAGACGGCACTCCACACAAGAGGTCGCCGATGTAGCGAAGCTCCCGATCCGCGATCGGGACGAGTCCCCGGTGCTGCGGCAATTGCCGGGCGAACGAGTACATCAGGTACGGCATCCCGGCCATGTCGACGTTCTTCTCCGTGTAGTCAGGCACGTTCGCGCCGCCGGTCTTCTGGTTCTTTACGATCCAGTCGAGGGCCAGGTCAATCTGCTGGATGGCGCGACCGTGTTGCGACGTGCCCGGCTTGAGATGCTTCAGGCCGTTTGCGTAGAGGTCGAAGCAATAGAAGATGATTCCCGACGGTCGCTGCTCAAATGTGATCGGCCTCACCTCGCGGAAGTCCTGTCGCAACAGCCAGTCGAGCGCGCCCAAGGCGACCTTGAGGTACTTCTCCTCCCGCGTCTCCTCATAGAGCTGAAACGCGAACGTGCCGAAGGTGGCGCTCGAGCACCACCAGGGGCCGGCGTACTCCGGCCAGAGACCGTTGCTGACGCCGCCCTCCCGGCTCACATAGTTGTCCATCACGAGCTTCGCGAATGCCTTCGTCGATTCGAGGTAGCGGGCCTTTTCCGCCGGATTCGTGCAGCGGACGGCCGTGGCCAGCACGCCCATCGCGATCGTGCCGCTGTCGGCGACGTTCCACTGACCCTGGTCCTCACCGGGGGCCCGCGAGTGATTCATGTAGTACGCGCCTTTGGGGATCATGCGGCGCTGGCAGTTCAGCGTGTGGTCGGCCCAGCGCCGGCAGGCATCGAGATACTTCCGCTTCCCGGTCATATCGTACGCGACGGCCAGCGCCCGGACGGCGTGGGCATCCTCAAACGCCGGCATATGGTGCGTCTTCGGGTCGGCGTATTCGCGGTCATGCACCGGGAACGGCGTGATCTCCTTGTGAAACTCCGTCGCCGCGAGGTCGCAGAACAGCAGGAATCGCCGACGGAACTCCGCAGGCGGCGCCTCCCCGCCACCCGCGGGGGAAATCGAGACGCATCCGGCCAGCGCGGCCGGCAGGAGAAGAAGGAGATGCATACGGGTGTTGTCTTTCTTCCACATGACCCGGTTCTCCAATGCGGCGGCCTTGCGCTTCGCCACATTCGCCGTCGTTTCCGCCGTCTTTCGCCGCTATTATCGGCGCGCGAGGCGATGCCGCCAACAGGCCCTCGGCACGCCACGGCGTGCCCTGTCGCGTCGCAGGTTCGATCCGGTACGGAGTGCGTTACGTTCCGCTTGCCGCGACAGCGCCCGAGCCGTATGCGGCGACGCGGCCCCGGCCCATGCGCTTGGCACGATAGAGGGCCTCATCGGCACAGCGGATCAGCTCTTCGGGGGTGGCGGCGCGGGTCTCCCAGATGGACGCCACGCCGGCGCTCATCGAGGGGCGCGGCGACATGTTCAGCAGTTGCGCCCGCTGTGCGAACAGACGGACCGTCCGCTGAGCGACACAGACCGCATCCGCCGCCGACGCCGACGGCAGCACCAGGACGAACTCATCCCCCCCCAGGCGGATCGCCAGGTCGTTCCCGCGGAGGCACTGGCGGAGCAACTCACCCGTGAAGCGGAGAATGTCGTCGCCGACCGGGTGACCGAGTGTATCGTTGAGGTTCTTGAAGTAGTCGATGTCGATCATGATCACGGCCAGGTCGCGGCCGCGTTCCTGCTGCGCAGCGAAAATGTCCGCGAGCTTCTCGTCGAACAACCGCCGGTTGGCCAGGCCCGTCAGCGGGTCCGTCCAGGCCTTGCGCTCCACGCGCTTCAACTCGGCGTGGATGCGGCGGGTCTCCGCGTTCACTCGCCGGTCGATCGAACGCTCCAGCCGCGTAGCCCGTTCCCGCCACTCATGCAAATCCCCCTGCACATGCCGGAACGCACGTGCCAGCCAGCCGATCTCGTCGTCTCGGTCGACGGGCAGCGCGGCGTCAGTGTCGGACTGAGCCGCCCGATTGAACCGTTCGGAGATCTCGCGCAACGGCGTGAGCAG
>CAZERK010000372.1:0-4160 GCA_964514515.1 uncultured Planctomycetaceae bacterium | reverse complement strand
GGGGCCGCCTCAGCCGGCTGGCGAAAAGCGTATCCCACGCCGCGAACCGTGTGGATCCAGACGGCCGCCGATCCCAGCTTTCGGCGGAGCGCCGTTACGTGAACGTCAATCGTCCGGTCCGTCACGACGGCGTCGGGACCGAGCACCGTGTTGATGAGTTGGACTCGGCTGAGAACGCGGCCGCGGCCGCGCATCAGGACCTTCAGCAATCGGTACTCCGTGGCCGTCAGAACCACGGGCTGGCCTTCGATCGTCAGTTCGTGGTGGCTGGGCGTCATCTGGAACGGCCCGACGGCGATCACCTCCGTCTCGCTATCGGCCTGCGGCGCCTCGGCGCGGCGGAGCAGGGCGGCGACGCGAGCCAGCAAGACCTTCATCGAGAAGGGCGTGGTCACGTAGTCGTCGGCGCCCAGCGCGAAGCCGACCAACTGGTCCGCCTCCTCGGCTTTGGCGGTCAGCATGAGGATCGGAATGGAAGCCGTCTGGGCATTCCGCTTGACCTGGGCTGCGACTTCGTCTCCCGACAGGCCGGGCAGCATCCGATCCAGCAGGATCAGGTCCGGCGGTTCACGGCCGATCTGCGCCATGGCTTCGTTGCCGGCCACGGCGCAGCGGCACACGTAGCCCTCGCGTTCGAGGTTGTGGCGGATCAGGCCGGCGAGGTCGGTCTCATCCTCAACGATCAGGATGCGCTTGTTCGACGCTCTCGTTGGTGCGGTCTTCATAAGGATGCTGCACGGATTCGCTCGCGGGGGAGCCTAGCCGTCCCCAACGATAGTCCCATCGCGCCTCGGTCCGTGCGACTCGCCCCGCCGCTCGCCTCCGTCCGTTGCGCGGACCGGGCCGGCGCGTTCCCTTGCTCCTCTGGCCAAGACCGATCGCCGTCGGACCATGCCCCGACGCTGTCCCTCAGCCACCCACTCGCGACGCCTCCCGGACTGAAGTCCGGGGCGCCTCGGCATGATGAAACATCTTCTCAGCCAAGTCCCGCTTATCATAACGCGCGGTGCGAATCAAGTCGCTGAAGTTGGCGGTCACGGAGCGTGCGGAACTCTTTCCTCTCGGATCGCGGCGGACGGAAGCCTCACGACGGCTCGACCGGCGCGGCGGGTGCCGACGTCTTCCCAGACAGAGGTTAACACAAATTTAACTTCTGACCGGCGTCACGGGCGGCTCGCCGTTGAGCACGGCGACGACGTTCTGGGCGGCGATCTCCGCCATGCGCGACCGCGTCGTGATCGTCGCGGAGCCGATGTGCGGCAGCAGCACGACGTTCTCCAGGTCGAGCAATTCACGAGAAACGTGCGGTTCGTTCGGATAGACGTCCAGGCCAGCGCCCGCAAGACGGCCCTCTCGCAAGGCCTCGATCAAAGCCGCCTGATCGACGACGGCGCCGCGCGCCGTGTTGATGAGGATGGCCGTTCGCTTCATGGCTTGGATCGCCTTGGCGTCGATCAGGTTCTTCGTCTCCGGCGTCAACGGAACGTGCAAGGAGATGATGTCGCTGGTTTCGAGAAGGCGCCGCAGGTCGACCCGCCGAGCCCCAAGCGATTCCATCGCCGGGCGGTCGCCGGCGTCGTAGTAGAGCACGGGCATGGCGAAGCCGGCGGCTCTTCGGGCAACGGCCGTGCCGATGCGACCGGCCCCGACGAGACCCAGCGTCGCGCCGTAAACGTCGAAGCCCAGGAAATCCAGCATGGCCCATCCGCGCCAGGCGCCGGCGCGGACGACGCGCTCGGCTTCGCCCAGGCGGCGGGCCGTCGCCATGATGAGCGCCCAGGCCAAGTCGGCCGTCGCGTCGGTCAGGACGTCCGGCGTATGGGCGACGACGATGCCCCGTCGGGCGGCCGAGGCCACGTCGATGTTGTCGTAACCGACGGCGCACGTGGCGACGATCCTGCAACGGGGAGCCGCCGCAGACAGGACGGCATCATCGATTGGGTCCGCCAGGTGGCAGATGATCGCGTCGTAGCGGCCGACCCGATCCCGCAGCTCGTCGTGGCGCAGATTTCGGGCCAACCTGTTCATCTCGACGGAGAGCCCGGCCGCGGTCAGCGCGGCGATGCCGACGTCGGGAATCGAGCGGGTAATGAACACGGAACCTTGGGCCATCGCTACGCCGCCTCCATCAAATCGAATCGTCGGTGGGCCATCACGTTCTTGCGTTCGGAGCCAACACGACGAGAATGCGGTCGTCCGAAGCGGCGCGACCGCCCGGCCTTCTCGCGCTGGTTGACATCGCAACGTAGTTGTATGCTAGCAGGCCGCGGCGAACGGTGACAGTCGCCTCGCGGCACGCCGCTCTCGGCAGCGCCGGCCGACCCGGCTCTGGACCGGTTCCCTCGGCGACGGCGCGCCGGGCCCCGGCCGCTCGCGATCGGCTTCGCCCAAGCGCGGGGCGAACTCGCGGCAAGCGTGAAGCTGCAACGGTCCGCGCTGGCCTGAGCCGTAACGCCGGACGCGCGGGTCGGTCGACCGCCCGTGCCGTTTCCGCTCGATGGCGAGGCGCGCGCCGGCGGAACCGTCGGTGCGGCGAGAAACGTGCATGTTGGACCTCATCAC
The DNA here is from genome assembly GCA_964514515.1 of uncultured Planctomycetaceae bacterium. GTDB lineage: Bacteria > Planctomycetota > Phycisphaerae > UBA1845 > UTPLA1 > CAZERK01. The sequence goes on along the minus strand of CAZERK010000372.1, from coordinate 1,598 downwards.
CGAAGCGATGCGGGGCCTGTACACCCATCGGGAGTGGACCGACGCCGTTGAGTTGTTGATCATCGGCTCCGCGGTCTACGCCACGATGCGATTCCTACGAGGCACGCGCGGGGCGAGGTTGCTGCGCGGCTTCGTGATGCTACTCGTCGGCAGCACCTTGCTTGTGTTCTTCGTCGCGAACTTGCTGCAGTTGGAGCGTATCAAGGTTCTCTATCCGTACTTCGTAGCGGCGCTGTTTCTCATCGCCCTCGTGGCGTTCCAACCGGAGTTGCGGCGTGCCTTGATTCGACTGGGAGCCGCCTCCTGGTTCGTCGGCGTCGCTCGTGAAATCGACCGCGTCATCGATGAGGTCGTCGAGGCCGCCGCGCTTCTCTCCAAGAACAAGATCGGCGCGATCATCGCGTTCGAGCGAGGAACGGAGTTCGGCGCCTTGGTCGACGCCGGCTGCCGACTGGATGCAGAGGTTTCCAAGGAATTGCTGACGACGATCTTCTGGCCGGGTTCGTCCCTGCACGACATGGGCGTCATCATCTCCCAAGGGAGGATTGCCGCCGCCGCCGTGCAGTTTCCCCTGACGGACTCGGCGGAGGAGCTTGACCCATCATTGGGCTCGCGGCATCGAGCGGCCGTCGGGCTGTCACAGGAATCGGACGCGCTCGTGGTCGTGGTCAGCGAGGAGACAGGCACAATCAGCGTGGTGGAGCAGGGCAGGATGGAACGGTTCCTGACGCCGGATTCCCTGCGACAGCTTCTCAAGAGCCGGCTGGGCGAGACGTCTTCGAGGGAGCCGTAACGGATGGCTGCGTCTTCGACAGACCGGTGGCAGGACGCGTGGCAGCACGGGAAGGCCGGCGCGGCCAGCGTCGTGACGACCGTCTTCATCTGGCTGGTCGCCGATCAGTACGTTCGCGAGGAGCAGCCGTTCCAAATCCGTGTGCGGCTGATCAGCGGTTCGCCGGACCGTTACGTGGCCTTGGCCGAACCGCCCTTTGAGGTGACGCTGGACCTGATGCTGTCCGGTCGCCGCAAGCACCTCAAGGAGTTTGCCGACGTCGCGGCCGCGCGGGACGTATTCGAAGCGATCATCGATCCGACGGGCGTCAGCCGGCCGGAGCCGCAATTTCTGGCCGTCGAGAACGACGTGCTTCCAAACGTGAAGGAGATTCGCAGGAGCCGGCTGCTCGTCAAGTCTGTCTCGCCGTCGAGCATCCCGGTCATCATCGACGAGTACGAGGTGGTTCGGGCCGTCGCGATTGAACCGGACTATGGAGACTTGAAGGTGACGGCCACGATCGTGCCGGACCACGTGTCCGTCCGGCTGCCGACGTTCGCGGCGGCGAGCCTGCGGGCGGACCCCTTCTTCCGGCCGGACCTGCGGCAAGCGATCCGGGAGACGAACAAATTAGGGGGCGACTCGTTCGAGTTGAGAGTCCCGGTGACCTTCGCCTTCAAGAACCTCGCACCGACAACGCTGCTCGAGATCAGCCCTTCGCGCGAAGTCACGATCGCGGGTCGGGTCGAAAGCCAAGGCGAGACCGTGCGCAAGGGCCCAATCCAGATCACCTGGTCTCTGCCGGACGAGGTTCAACAGAAATACG
>CAZERK010000371.1:0-4180 GCA_964514515.1 uncultured Planctomycetaceae bacterium | reverse complement strand
TGCAGGCGATCCGCGTGGGCCACCGTTCGGCTAGTCGGCTCGGAACTGATGTTGAAAGCTTCTCCCACTGCAACGGCCGTCATCACCAGCAAGGCGATGGAGACCATCAACTCCATCGTGGTGAAGGCGCACGCGGTGCGCTGGGCCCTGGCAGGGCGTGCCCGGTCTGAGATATGCCCACGATTGACGGCGCAATCGCGGCAGCCTGCCGGGGAAGCCGCCGCCCGATTGGCCGAGACCCTCTCCGACCGCGCGCTCGCGCGTTCGGCGCGGCCCGCGCTTGGTTCGTTCACGGCCAGATTGCAGCCTCGTGTCATAACAGCGGCGTCCAATCGATCAGGGGCGAATCGTCATCGAAGTCCGTCCCGACCACCGGCGGCGGGAATATCCAAACATCAAAGGTGAGGCGCCGCAGGCCATCGTCATAGACAGGCAAATCTGAGACATCTTCCACGGTCTCGACGATGTTCGGCGTTGCGTCGTAGACCTCAGCAATCGTCAGGACGCGCCCGACCGGCACGGGCTCCAGGGGCAGGCCGCTCGCAGCCGGCGTCACAAACGTCGTCCCTTGAATCATGATCTTCGAGCCGCGCGGAGCCAGAATGCCCAGAGGAATACCATCGCCGAGCATGTCGATGACAGGGCCGTTGAACAGTCGCCTCGATGAAACTGCATCGCGGCCGACCGACACGCGCCAGGGGACGGGCAGTCGTCGTGCTTCGCCCAACGCGCCGGAGAGGCGAATCGGCGTGGAATAAGGGTTCTTCGCCTCGTCGGCGAGGCCGGTCCAACCGACGTCGTTGGCGCCCAGGTATTGCTCCGCGAAGAGCTGTTCGCGCTGCTGTCGGCAAACCGCCACCGCGAACCCCGTGCTGCCGTTGCCGAGACGGCGGTAGAAGCCGTACCAAACGAAACGCAGCGACGCCTGACGGAACTCGGCGTCCGTGAACGGGTTCACCGCGCTGCCCGGCGCGACCCGGTCGCTGAGCGCGTCCAGGCCCAACAGCGCAAGCGGCGTCGCCCGACCGAGAACGACGTCGGTTTCGGTCACGCCGTTGATGGCGTTGGCGTAGGACGTGGCATAGAGCGGGTTATAGGTGGGAGGAACGGCAACCGCCATTTCGTCCCATGCCAAGGCCTGATAGTACAAGTTGCTGCTCGGCACGAGGTACCAGGGAGCATCCTCGCCTGGTCGTAGACCGCCGTCGATCCAAAGCTCATCCTCGTTGATTCGGCTGCGAAGCATGGACTCCGCCTTCGAGAGTAATTCCGTCGCCTGCAAGCGCGCGCTCGTCTCTCGGTGCTGTGACAACGCAACCGGGAACACAGCGGCCACGATGACCAACCCGACGCCCAGGATGCCGACGGCAATCGTGGTCTCCAACAGCGAGAACGCCCGCAGCCGCGCGCTGCATCGAGCGTGCGTTCGCGATGACGGCAACTTCGCGGGACAGTCCGTTCGAGCAACCAGGTCGCCGCGGATGCCGCGCAGCAACGCCCCAGCTTCCGCGGTCCCTAACCAGCATGGACCCTCCCGCATGCTGCCGCGAGGCGGATGAGCGTTCGACGTGTCGGCGGCCTGGTTCACGCTAGCGTGCTCCCACGAGTTCTTGGCCCGAATAACGATTCAATACGAGACTGTCGGCAAAGGCTCGGTAGGCCCCGCCGTCGCGCGTCTGGCGGAGCCAGTCGTTGACGAGGCTCGCCGGTGTGACAGTCCCCGGCGGCGTCAAAACAAGTTCCATGCGGCTTGTATCGGAGATCACGAAACCCGGCGCTGACGTGATCGGCGTATCGCTCGCCTCGACGAGCGGCGACACGACGAGGTTCGGCGTGGCGTCCTCCCGAAGGCGATTCGGAAACGGTCGCTGCGTCCCGTCGCGATAGTAGTAGGTGCGCGTGGCGATTCGGCGCGTCCGTCGGACAAGCTGCCCCTCTTCGTCGAAACAGAAGGCAGCCCACGTCAGGTTATCGAGGTTGGCCGCTCCTTCCGCGAGGTCACGGTTCTCGTAGGCGATCGGCTGAACGGCGGCGGCCGGTACGCCGTCGCCCCTCATGGGCAGCGACGCCCCGGGATCGAGCACGGGCGCAAACGCGTAGCCCTCAGTCTTCTCGTCGTTCACGCCACCGACACCCGACGAAAGCGGGTCCCAATCGCCGCCGTGCGACGGCGGGTTGAGATACCAAACCTCCAGCCGGCCGTTAAACGGATTGACGACGAGCATCGTCTCGACGTGGTTCGCCATGGCGTAGCTGCGCGTCACTTGCGCGTACGTCACTACGCTGTTCTTGGCCTGGGCCAAGATGGCGCCCTGCGCAATCTGGCGAAACGTCAACAGCCCCATCGACAGCAGGATGACGATAATGGAGATCGATACGAGCAATTCGATGAGCGTGAAGCCAAGCAGGCGGCGATGGCGCAGGACATCCGCGTCAGGCCGATCGACGGCCTTCATGCTCGCTTGTTCTATGTCGTGCGTCGCCATCACCCTACCTCGGCGAAGCGCCATGCCGTTTCTTGCTCTTGTCTGCTCACGCCCAAACCCGTCGGGCCGCGTCCGAGCGACACCGACTTCACGGAAGCCGGTTCTGCGGTCGCCGCGGCTCACGGCGTGATAATCAAGTTGTCGAATGCCCGGTCGACCTCATCGACGGTCGGCGAGGACTTCCATACGTTTCCAAACAGCTTGTCTCGCCCGGCAGATTCCAGGACAAACGTATCCGCCTTCCTGAAACTAGGGGACGTGACGTCTGCCGTGGACACGGGCAGGAATCCTCGATAGGCCGGAATCGAGCCGGCGCTCGTATCCCGAAACGCCCAGAAGTACCGATACGGCGTCCCCCAGGGGTCCACGAGGATGAGGCGAGGCCCTGAGCCGGACAGGCCCAGGTACGGCGGATACATCTGCGGCGTCGCCTGGAAGGCGAACTCGTTGGCGGCAACCAACGTCAGTCCTTCCTTGTCCGTCAGAAACGGCCCCTGGCCAATCTGCCCTGTCAAACATGCGACAAGACACGAGTTCGCGTTAATCGCATCACCGGGCGGCGCAGCGGTCACGTTTGTGTTGTCGTACGAAAGGTGATCGTTGAATCCCGTCACCGTTTCGAAAACGCTGGGATCGAACAGGCGACCTGCAACCGGATCGGGCCAGCCGCGATCAGCGATGACGAGCTCGCTCGTTCCGAAGACGGCCTGCCATCGCGGCCAGAAGCTGGCATATCGATCGATGGCCGACGCGATCGTCGCCATTTGCTGCGTCGCCATCGCCCGCCGACGCGATTCACGCAACGATCGGCTCCCAAAAACGACGATGCCCGCCAGCACGATGATGATCGTCACGGAAACCATCAACTCGAGCATGGTGAACGCGCGATGCGCGTTCGCATGTCGCAACTTGATAGACCCGATCGGCACGGCTTGACCCTTCCTCCTGCTTCCGCCCCACATTCCTCCAAAGCCCCGCCTGCAACGGAGCCGCGGCGCCATGCCCGCCGCTCGGCTGGCGTGTTTAGCCGCCACCCGTCAGGTTGTTGATCAGGCTGACCATCGGCAAGAACAGCGAGATCACGATGAAGCCAGCCGCGAAGCCCAGGAATATGACCATGATGGGCTCGAGCAGACTGACCAACCCGCCGACCAGCGTCTCAACTTCGTCGTCGTACGTGTCGGCGACCTTGTTCAACATCTTATCGAGGTCGCCCGTCTCCTCGCCGACGTCCACCATGTTGACGACCATGGCGTCCACGACGTTCGTGCTCCGTAGCGGAGCGGCGAAGGACTCGCCCTCCCGGATCGAGTCGTGAACCTTGCCCAAGGCCCGGCTGAACACCTCGTTTCCGGCCGTCTCCTTCGTAATGGTGATGGCTTCCAGGATGGGAACGCCGGCGGCGATCAATGTGCCCAGCGTCCGCGTGAACCGGGCGACTCCGGTCTTGCCGAGAATGGCGCCCAGGATCGGCGCCTTCAACATCACCGTGTCCAACAAAACTCTCGTCGGAGGGAATTTGCGCGCGAGCTTCCATGCGATAAACGCGCCCAGCGGTGCGCCAAGCAGGATGACCCAACCTGGGACGAGCGCATCGACCTCTTTGCCGTTGGCATCCGTGGCCTTGCCCACCATGAAGTCCGACATGCCGAGGAGCATCCGGGTCGGCGCCGGCAGGGCGGCGCCGAAATCCA
>CAZERK010000370.1:0-4193 GCA_964514515.1 uncultured Planctomycetaceae bacterium | reverse complement strand
ATGAAGAAGCTGGTCGGGGGAAGCTGCTTGGGATCACCGACGATTACCGCCTCCTGGCCCCGGGCGATCGCGCCAACCGCATCCCATGGCGGAATCTGCGACGCCTCGTCAAAGACGACCAGATCGAACGGTGGGTGCGATGCGTCGAGGTACTGGGCCACAGAGAGAGGGCTCATCAGGACGCACGGTTTGATCAACCGAAGCAGATGGGGGATCTTCTGGAAGAGTTGCCGGACCGGCAGGTGTCCGCGGCGGATTTGCCTCTGGCGCTGGAGGATGCCGAGTTCCGAAGCATCGTTCACTCGATCCGTCGTCTGCGGGCGGCGAGCCAGTACCTGGGCTTGAATCGCCGCCCGCGTGAGCCGCGTGTACTGCTCATCTACCTCTCGGAATTGCTGGATCTTGCGCTCATGTTCCGGGCTGAAAAACCGCTGCAGGGCCGGCTCTCGCTCCGTGTAGAAGTCTACACAGGTCTCGTAGAAGCTTCGGTCAAACCGGCGTCGCACGGCCTCGGCGGTCACCCCATCTCGTTCGTAGGCCTGCACCAGAGATGCCAGCCCGCCATCCATCAATAGCTTCCGTACCTGCCGCCAGTTGCACCACGCCCGAAGTCCGGCTCGACCGGCCTTGAATTTGCCGAGTCTCGCACGGATATCCGCCAGCGTGGCTCGCCTCGGCTCGGCCGACCAAAGGGCGGCGTCGGCTCCCAACCGGGATTCGAGGTTGCCCTTGGTCTGACTGAACTCGTTCAGGGTCGCGAGGAAACCGGCAATCGTCTTCCCCAGCTCACCTTGCGGCTTGAGGCTCTCGTACCCATCGGTCACCAGTCGTGCCCAGTGCTGACGAAACGCGGCCGCCTTCTCGGCGTTGCCGCTGGCCGCCCCTTGGGCATACTTGCGGTAGCGCCCACACCAGTCGCGCATCGTATCGATCGCGGCCCAGTCGGCCTCGCCATTCTTCCAGTAGGTGCCGAGTAACGTCTGCGCCTGGCTTCCGAATTCGCCCAGGCGTTTCTGTTCGTCCCGAAGCGCAAGCGCCTCGGCAATACGCTGCCCAACAGTGGAACCATCCAGTTTTCCCGGCCGCCGTGCCACTCCGTTCAGGATCTTTCGCACCGCCCGCATCCCCAGCCATCGCGGTAGAAACCACGCCGCCTGCGTTTGCTTCAATCGCTGCTGAAGCTGATCCAGGTCAAGCTGTAGGATCCGCTCCTCAAACTCGGCATACAGCGCCTGCCGGAGTGTATCCCGTTTCCGCCCGTGGGAAGACCACTCGTTGATCGTCGCCCCAGTAGCTGTCCAATCCCGAGCCGTGAGGAGCCCCGCGGGAAGTTGCGGCGCGGTCGTCAGCAGCCGCACCAGCCTCTCCGCAAACTCCAGGTACGAGAGATTCCAGCTCGTGCCCAGGCCCAGTGGACGCCCGAGCTTCTGGATGTACCGGTCGACCCGCTCGCACAGCGCGAGCATCGCATCCACGTCCGCCTCGATCGCCCGTTGGATCGCCGCCGACCACGTCTCGATCCCGCAGCCCCACCACGCACAGTCCGTCCGCGGCCCCATCGCCGTAATCGCCGTTCGCATCTGCTCAATCAACTCATACTAGCGATCCCGCTGCTCGCGGGAGATGTTGTCCGGCGATGGGAACTTCTGCGCGATGGGCTGTACATCACGCAGCCCGATGAGGCGCGATGTCGCCTGGAACACACTCTCGCCAAAACTCCGTGGCTGATGCAATGCTTCAACGTATGTGTTCAACTCCTTGCGGAGCCCCGCCAGCTTGGCTGCTTCCTGCTCCCAGTCCTGTGGCGCACGCGTCCTGCGGAAGTCGAGGGCTTGGCCAAGTTGCTCCACGACATGTCGCTTCTGGGCCTTGTTCGAGTGCAGCTCCAGGCAGAACGTCCCGAGACCGCTCTGCTCCAGCCGCTTGTATACCACGCTCAGGGCGGCCATCTTCTCGGAGACGAACAGCACGCTCTTGTTGTTCGCCAGCGAGTGGGCGATGAGGTTGGTTATCGTCTGCGACTTGCCCGTCCCCGGCGGACCGAACAGCACGAACGTCTTCGGCGATGCCGCCGCGTAAACCGCCGCAAGCTGCGAGGAATCCGACGGCAGCGGGCAGTAGGTCTCACGCGGCGAACGAGTCTTGTCCAGCTCCCCTTCCTCGGGGAATTGGCCTTTGCCGGGGAATGGCTCGTTCGGCCGATTTAGCAGGTGGTCGACCACCTTGCTGTGGAGCAGGTCCGCGCTCCGCTCCTCCAGGTCGCGCCACATCAGGAACTTGGTAAACGAGAAGAACCCGATGTGGGCCTCCTCGATCACGTCCCACCGCTTGGTGTTCTTGATCGCTTGGCGGAACGTGGTGAGGATGCCGTGGACGTCGATCCCATGCTCGTCCTCCGGGATCGGGTCCATGCCCGGGATGCGCAGGTCGAAGTCCTTGGCCAGCAGCTCCAACAGCGTGACGTTCAGCCGCGGATCCTCGTCGCTCTGGCAGATGTGGAAGCCCTCCTGGATCGACGGCCGGTGCAACTCGACCGGCAGGAGGATGATCGGGGCCATCCGCCGCTGTTCGGAGGTTTCGCTCTCGTACCAGGCCAGGAAGCCCAGGGCAAGGTAGAGCGTGCTCGCACCGCCCTCTTCGACGGCTGTCCGGGCTCCGCGGTAGATCTCGGTCAGCCGGCGATTCAGATCCTCCTCGGGCACCTTGGCGTGCAGACGCCTCGACTGGAGTTCCTCGGCCAAGAGTTGGTCGAGGGCGTCCGTGCCGGTCCGGGCGTAGTGCAATTCCTCGCTGCGGGCGCTGCCTTCGGCGAAGTCGGCCGGCGGCGGAAGAACTCGGAATTCCTCGCCGTCCGCCAGAGCATCCTCCAGCGTGGTGAGGCCCGGACACATGAGCGGGATCGTCTTCTTGGATGGCTTGAAGTTGATCAGCCGGTTGAAGAGCGTCAAGTCGAGCAGCTTACGCTTCCACTTGTCCAATCGGGTAGCGGGCGTCTCCGGCACTGCCTTTGGTTGGGCCGGCGTGCCCACAACACCCTCCAAGTTAATCACGGCGGTCGGGCCGCTGGGCTGGCCGACAGCCTCGACGTCCGACGCCGGCTCAGCGGCCATGCGGATCGGCAGCGGCCGGATCCGGCTTTTTCGACAGCGCTGGATATCGATGACGCCCTCAAACTGGCCCTCGTCCGCCAGGTGCCGCCGCGCCGTCGTTATCGCCGTCGGCAGATCATTCGGCGGCGGGGCGGTGAGCAGGGTCGTCTCCAACACCAGGATCTCGCCGAGGTCCACACGCTTCCTCAGTAGCAGCGCCTCGTCGGTCATGCAGTCGGCGAAGCACTCGTCGGTCAGCCAGACGCCCGCGAACGCGTGGCCGCGCGTCATCACCACCAGCGGGTACACACCGGCCTGCTCCAGGCAGCCCGCCATCAGGACCGCCAGATCGAGACAGGTGGCCAGTTTGCTCTCCAGGATCCGGTCCGGCAGTCGGATCTTCTGGCCGGTCTGTTCGAAGCTTGCTGGCGGGTTGCAGTAGTTGATCCCTCGCGCCTGAATCGCCACGTAGATCGCCTGGACGATCTGACCGATGCGGGTGGCGCTGCGGGTTTGATAGCCGGAGAGCGACGAGTCGCCGGTGTTCTCGCCAAGCCACTTGGCGGCGTCCTTGAGGATCGCTTCAACGACCGGGTGGTTCGGCAGGACGAATGCCGCCAGCAACTCCGGCAGCGAGTACGCCATCCCGTTCCACTCATTGAACGCAAGCATCTCAATAGGCTGGGTGTGGCGGGCGGTAGCCCCGTCGCCGTCGGTGACATCGACATGAATGCTGCCGGCGATGCGTTCCGTCAAACCACCGAGGTAGGCAGCAGACAGACGCAGATCGATCGGCCCCAGAGTGAGGGTTTCCCCGGGGGCGATGCGGGCTAGGACCTGTTCCCAGGGCGGAAAGGACTCCGGTTCGCTCGACAGGCGAACCCGCAGACCTTGGATCGCGACTTCTGTCTGGTTGGCGACACGAAGCTGACGAACGATCGGGACATCGTTCTGCTGCATCGCGAAGTTGATCGTGGGGACGCAATCCAGCGCTGTCAGAATGCCCTGCGCCGCCGCCTTCTCCTCCTGCATGATCGCACCTCCGAGATAGGCCGATGAAAACACCGCCCATTATAACCGATTGTTGAGGTCCATGTTGCGGGC
>CAZERK010000369.1:0-4204 GCA_964514515.1 uncultured Planctomycetaceae bacterium | reverse complement strand
GACGTCGAGGACCCGGCCCGCCTTACGATCCCGTCAGCAATTGCACGAACGCCTGGATGTCGAGCCCGTCCACGGCCGAGTCGCCGTTCAGGTCGGCAAGCCACAGGTTGCACGTCGGGAAGCCCGTCACGTAGCCGTCCGGATCGATCAGGGCCAGCACGAACGGCTCGACGTCGTCCACGTTGACGCTGCCGCTGCAGTCCATGTCGCCGGGCGTGAACGGAGACGCCGTGACCTCGAACGTCGCGTCGCTCTCGTCCCAGGCCCCGTAGGCGCGGTTGTCGGGATGGTACGCCCGCACGCGGACCTTGTAGTCGTCGCCGACAGCCGTGGGGATCCAGCTTGTGCTCGTCGCGCCGACCGGTGTCAAGGCGATGACATCAGACCAGGCCGTCACGTCTTCGACGACCGACAGGTCGTCCACCCACACGGTGTCGCTGCCGCTGCTCGCGCTGCTGTCCTTGGTGTACTCCCACCGTAACTCGTGGATTCCGCTGCTCAGCGTTCGGCTGTAGGAGGTCCAGGAGCGGGTGCCGGCGTACCGGATGTACCTCACCCCATCGATGTAGAAGTTGAAGTAATCGCCGCCCGATTCGGAACTGACACGGTACCAGAAGCTGATCGTGCCGCCGGAGACGAATCGTATCATCCAGGACGTCTGATCGTGCGAGATGGCGCCGGCGCGGGCCGAACGTGATCCGGAATGCACGCTGCTGGTCGTCGTGGTCCAAGGCTGGCTTCCGCCGGACGTGAACTCCGGTGGGAGCGTCGTGTCCTCGAAACCCTGGACGACGGTTTGGGTCTCGCCGTCATTGGGCGCCCACTGCACCTGGAATTGGGTCGTCGGATGACCGGTCCACGTGATGTCGACCGACGAATCCGCCGGCAGCGTCTCGCCCCCGTTGGGGTACGTCACCGCGGGCGGCGCCGCCATCGCGACATCGGCTCGGACGGCGTCGCCCGGCCTGACGGTAACGGGCACGGCTTGCGCGTCATAGCCGCTGGCTTGCACTCGGAGTTCGTATGAGCCGGGCAGCAGCATTCGCTGGTAGTCTCCTACGTCGGGATCGGTGAATACGTCATGGTTCCGGCCGAGCACCGCAACCGTCGCCGCGAGCGGGGCGCCCGTCGTCCGGTCCGTGACGACGCCACGGACGCCGATCAGACACTGCTCCATGTAGGAGATCATCGATTCCTGGTTCTGGCTCCAATACGTCGGCATCTGACTGTAGGAAGGGCTCTTGGGGCCGAGTTCGATCGTCACGTCGTTGTCGCCCATGTAGCGATAGCTCCAATCCTGGAGACCGCCATCGATCGAGTACCAGGCTGCGCCGTTCGTGATGCCGTGGTAATACGATGAGCTGTTCCACATCGGCAGGTTGTCTTCGGAATATTCCTCGCTGATCATGACAAAGAGGTCCTGGTCCGGCGAGGGCGAAAAGACGGACCCCAGCCCGTCGTTGTCGAACGGATAATTCATGACCAAGGCGCCGCCGTGGAAGTTGGCGGACAGCGTGAAGGACTGACCAAAGCACCAATTCATGATCGTGGCAGTTTCCGGAGCGCGGCCGGCCGTGGTGTTCGGATCGCCGTTCACCCATTCCGGGAAGTTGCGGTTCAAGTCAACGCCCTGGGCGTTGACCCGCGTGTTGTTGATGTAGCCGTACGGATTCATGCACGGCACGATCCAAATCTCAACGTTGTCCACGAGGTTCGTCGCTCGCGGGTCGCTCCCATAGCCGGTCAGCAGCCATTCGATCAGGTTTAGGCACATCACGACGCCGGTCACCTCGTCACCGTGCATCGTCGAGATGTAGCGGAACTCGGGCTCATCCTCTTCAACCGCGATGTTGTCCGTGATCTTGATCGCGTAAATCCGCTTGTTGGTTGACGACGCTCCCAGGTCGAACCGTTGGGCGATCGCCGGATGGGACGCCTGCCAGTCAAGCAGCGTCTGCGCAATCTGATCGTAGCTCGGGTAACCTGGCGGCGTGCGGTCGCCTCGCGGCGGTTCTTCCTCTCGCGGCCAAGCCGGCGTCGCTTGGGCATCGAGAATCTCGGGGTCCGCGCCGGCCTCAATCAACAACCGGGCGGCGCCTTCGAGATATTGCTCGAAATCGGGAATCGCGTCGCGACGGGCGTCAACGCCGAGCACGTGCAGGGGCGTCTGCCCGTCGAGGTTGCGGGCATTGGGGTCCGCTCCTGCTGCGAGCAGCGTAGCGATGGGCTCCACGCGAGCCAGACGCGCCGCCTTGTGCAACGGCGTTTCGCCTGCGGCATCCACCGCGTTCACGTCGGCGCCGGCAGCCAGCAACGACGTCAGCTTGGTTGAATCGGCGCGACGGGCGGCATCGTGGATGGGATCGGCCGCGCCGGCGGCGGCGGCACAAGCAAACAACGCGACAATGACGATCGATCGGTTCAGCAGTCTCATGGTGTCCTCGAAATCGGAATGCGGATTCAGGGAGGTTGCTCGCCGACGACTCCCCCTTGGCCGCCTCCCATTCTATCGGCGGCGAACCTCCGATGAAAGATCAATTGCGCCAGCGCCTGCCGATAATGCGGTTGCCGACGCGGCCGTCGCTCCCGCCCGATCTCGTGCCGGTCCGATACGGCCCCTGCCGCTCGTGCGACCCAGGCTGCCCACAAGCTCGCAGCGATCGCGAGCGCCACATGAGGTCCGGCGATCGTCCCGCGCCCTTCGAGCCGCTGCCGAAGCCCGGTTTGCGCGCTACGCTCCCTTTGAGACCGGCTTGTGCTGAAGAACGGGGACGCGAGCCTCCGCCCAAACGATGCCGCACGCCCGGACCGCTGCGGCGCAACGAAGCTCCGTTGGCGAGTTGACACAATCACCTGGGCCTATATAAAGGAGGGCATCAACGTTGGTTCCCATCTCGTGCCGTTTCCATGATTGGGTGTCGCGCTTGCCGCGAGAAACGGCCGACACGGGGTTTGGCCGCCCCGATGCTGCGCGGAATCCTGCCACCTGAAACGACGCCCGTCTGTGCGCGGCGGCGGGACGTCTACACCGCGCCAGGAGAACGGTGCACCCCTTCTCCAGGCGAAGCGATAAGGAGACCCATACATGGCAACCAAAGAACGCATCATGATGATCTCCACGCACGGCTACGTCTCCGCAGAGCCGGAACTGGGCAAACCCGACACCGGCGGCCAAGTTGTCTATGTGCTGGAACTGAGCAAATGCCTCGCCCGCATGGGCTACCATGTGGACATCTATACGCGTCGGTTCGAGAATCAGCCGCAAATCGAGCGGTTCAGCGATCGCGTTCGCGTGCTGCGGGCCCGGTGCGGCGGCAAGGAGTTCATCCCGAAGGAAACGTTGTGCGAACATATCCCGGAGTGGGTGACGAACGTCGCGCAGTACATCGACGCCAAGGGCCTGCATTATGCATTTATCAACAGCCATTACTGGGACGCCGGGCTAGCCGGACAGGCGTTGGCCAACACGATCGGCATTCCGCACCTGCACACGCCGCACTCGATCGGGTCCTGGAAGCGGGACAATATGAACGAGCCTGCCGAGGACCTCGAGCGGAAGTACAACTTCAAGAAGCGGATTCGCGAGGAGCGCGTCATCTATCAGGAATGCGACGCGCTGATCGCGACGACGCCTCAGCAGCGCGACATCCTGATGGGCGGCGAATACGACGTGCCAAGCGACAAGATTCACGTCATCCCGCCGGGCTACGACGATCGGCGGTTCTTCCCTGTCTCGACCGCCTCCCGAGACGCTCTGCGCATGGAGCGCGGCATGGACGGCCCGCTCGTTCTCGCGCTGGGGCGAATGGCCCACAACAAAGGCTACGATCTTCTGATCCAGGCGATGCCCGTCGTGTTGAATCGCGTCAAGGACGCCCGGCTGTTGCTGGCGGCGGGTTCGACAGCGCCGTCGCAGCGGGAGCAGGAGCAGATCAGCGAGTTGAAGGATCTGGCGCAGAGCCTGGGCATTGCGGATCGCGTGGTCTTCGGCGACTACATCGAGGACGCCGCGTTGGCGGATTCCTACCGCATGGCGGACGTGTTCGCCCTCAGCAGCCGATACGAACCGTTCGGAATGACCGCCGTGGAAGCCATGGCCTGCGGGACGCCGACCGTCATCACGACCGAGGGCGGGCTCTGGGAGCAGGTTCGCTGGGGACTGGAGGCGATTTACGCCAACCCGTTTGACCCCGAGGCGTTCGGC
>CAZERK010000368.1:1836-4241 GCA_964514515.1 uncultured Planctomycetaceae bacterium | reverse complement strand
TGTACGGCGATGGTCAGCAGGATACCCCCCAGCCCTGCGTGGAACTCGTTGCGGGCGCGTGAGAGGATGAAGAACAACGGCGTGTAGAAACAGGCCAACGCCACCGTCGACACGAGGCCGACGAGGCATAACCATAGAACAGGATGGCTGACAGGCGCTCCTTGAAGCACGTTCACGATTCGCAGAAACATCTCGGTTTCCCCAGGCGACAAGCCCGACATGCCCTCGTACACCCTTTTGGAGAGATCGAGAGAGCCGTGCTCCGGCAAGACGCGGACGCCTCTGCTTGCAAGTGCCAATGCTCCTGCCGACGTCGCAATTGCCATGATGCCCACGAGCTGCACAAGACCCGCCCGCCATTTGGCCATCAGCACCTGGGCACGGGAGACCGGCTGGGCGACCAGGAACTCCCACGTGCGATCAGACCGCTCCGCGGCCACCGGGCCCATCGCCAAGAAGACCGCGATCAAGACGCCGGCCGGCCAGTAGATCAGCACGGCGGCCTCGTTGGCGGGGACGGTCTGTGCTCTCAACATTCCGGCGAGCAGCGCGCTGAGGACGATGGTCCCGAGGAAGAACCGCCATCGCTGCTCCTGCCATTCCTTGCGCAGCAGAGCGCGGCTGACAGCGCGCCGAGGAGCCTTCGTGGGCTTCATCAGGCTGGAAGATGGGCTATGCATGGACCACCTCGCGCCGGCCGATTACGTAGGCCTCGAAGATTTCGTCCAGGTTCAGGTCGACGACGGACAAACCGTTCTGGCTCATCGAACGCAGCCGCTCGCACGCCGCCTTCGCGTTCTCAACGGTCAGCGCCCAGGCGCCGTCCCGTTCGTCGACGTCCAGCAGGCCCGGAGCCGCGTCCAGGCGGGCGCCGTCGGTCGGCCGCAACAGGATGCGTTTGACCGACCCGCGCAGATCATCCACGGGAGCGCACTTGATGATCCTGCCGTCGTGCAGGATGGCGACGCGGTCGCAGATTGGCTCGACTTCGTACAGAAGGTGCGAGGAGAAGAAGACCGTGACGCCCGTCTCCTGAAGATGGCCGATCACGTCCCTCAGGAAGTCGCGTCGTGCCACGGGATCCATCCCCTGCGTGGGATCGTCGAGAATGACGACACTGGGGCGGTGGGACAGCGCCAGCAGCAACGCGAGCCGACTCGTCTGACCCTTGGACAGCACGCCGACCTTCTGGTCGGCGTCCAAACGCATTTGTTGGCGGAGCTGCTCTGCGTAGGGCACGTCCCACGTCGGATAGAACTGCGACACCCAACGGATGATCTGTCCGACGCGCATCCAGCCGTACATCGTCTGGTTCTCGGCCATGTAGCCGACGCGCCGACGAACCTCGAGCGCGTCCTGTCGCGGATCGACGCCGGCGACGCGGCATTGCCCCGCGTCCGGTCGAAGCAGCCCGAGAAGCAGGCGGATCAACGTCGTCTTCCCGACCCCGTTGAGTCCCAGGAAGCCGAAGATCGAACCCGGCGGCACCTCCAGGTCGAGACCGCGCAGGACTTCGTGCTTACCGAATCGCTTGCACAGGCCTTGAACGTGAATCGCGTGCGTTGGCTCATTCATGGGCTCGACCTCCACAAGCAAGGGTCTGAATCTCGCGCTCTAGCAGCTCGTGCAGCTCCTTCGAGCCAAGCTCGAAATGCACCGCCTGGGCCGCCGCTTGCGCCAGGATGGCGGATACCTGTTTGACTCGCTCCGACTTCTTCAGGGCCGAAGGGGCCTCGTCCACGAAGGTGCCGTCGCCCTGTCGTCGGACGAGCAGCCCCTCGGCCGCCAGCAGGTCATAAGCCTTGAGCACCGTGTTCTGGTTCACCGGCAGCCGCCGGGCCAGGTCGCGGACGCTCGGCAGACGATCGCCCGGCCGCAGGGCGCCGCTGGCGATCTGGTACCTCACCTGGTCCATGATCTGCCGGTAAACCGGCACCGCCGAACTGTTCTCGATTCGAATAAACATAGCTGTTCTATAGTACTATAACACCGTTTCACTCGAAAGTCAAACGAGAATCGTGGACCCCCTTCCTTGCGCTTCCCCGCTGACTCCCAACAAGCGCCGCCTCAGCCGTCTCAAGCAAGTCGTCCCGGCGACGGCCGACGCGGACATCCGCTGGGCGACCGAGCCGCGCGATTGACTGCACCACGCGGCTGGAGCCTCCGGCTGACCCTGTCCAGGCGCCAACCGCGTCGCCGCCGCTTTGGGCGCGATAACCCACGCAAGAAATGACCGCCCGGGATTGCCATGCTCGGACGGACCGGATAGAATCTACGTGGGGAGCCACGAAGAAGACTGGGGGAATCAACCGAATGCATCGTCCTAGCCGACCGGCCGCGCGCGCCGCCGGGATCGTGAGCCGGAGACGGAGCGCGCCCAGGGTGCGGGCCGTCGCGGGTGGCGT
>CAZERK010000368.1:0-1826 GCA_964514515.1 uncultured Planctomycetaceae bacterium | reverse complement strand
ATCGCAGCGATGGCGGGGTGGATCTGCTGGGTAACCTTGGTTCAGCAGACCACGGCGCTTTCTGACGTTGTGGCGCCCGGGGCCGCCGCGGACTTCAACGTGTTAATCGTGACGCTGGATACCGTCCGCCAGGATCGGCTGGGCTGTTACGGCTATGCGCAGGCTGTGACGCCGACGTGCGACCGATTGGCCCGCGAGGGCGTCGTGTTCGACGACGCCGTCACCAGCGTTCCCGTGACCCTTCCCTCGCACGCGACGCTGTTTACCGGGCTCTACCCGCTCCATCACGGCGTACGAGACAACGGAACGTCTCGCCTGGCAGACGATCACGTAACGATGCCGGAGACGTTCAAGGCGCGAGGCTACGATACCGCCGCCTTTGTCGGCTGCTTTGTCGTGGACGCCCGGTTCGGACTTGATCAGGGCTTCGACGTCTATGATTTTCAGGTGAGTCCTGAAGGCCACCGCCCCAAGAAGCTCGAGTTCAACGAACGATCCGCCCGCGAGGTCACCGACGCCGCCATCGGCTGGTTGAGGCAACGGCAAGACGAGAGGGCGACAGCGCCGTTTTTCATGTGGGTGCATTACTTTGATGCGCACCTGCCGTACACGTCCCCCTTGATGAGCGAGGCGCGGTTCGCCGGCCGCGGCTACGACGCGGAGATCGCATTCGTCGACCAGAACCTGGGAAGGCTTCGTGCCGAGCTCGAGCGACTGGGCCTTTGGCAACGAACCCTCGTCACGGTGACGGCCGACCACGGGGAGAGCCTCGGGGAGCACAAGGCGCCGACGCATGGACTGCGGCTTTACGAGAGCTCCGTGCGCGTACCCCTCATCCTCTGCTGCCCCGCGCTCTTCGAGGGGCCCGTGCGAATCAGCGATCAGGTGACGGGGCTCGTGGACGTGCGGCCCACCCTTCACGACGTACTGGGGCTTCCTCCCGCGGAACGCTGCGACGGAACGAGCCTGCTGCGGACACGGTCGGACGCCTCACGCGCCATCTACCTGGAGACGTTGACGCCGCTTCGCCTAGCCGGCTGGAGCCCGCTGTATGCGTTGCGAACGCACGACGTCAAGTACATCCTCGCGCCGACGCGCGAGTACTACGACCTCCGTGCGGACCCGCAGGAGTCCGACAACCTCATTGCCGCGAACCCTCAGCTTCTGTCGGAGCTGACCCAACACCTTCAGCAGATGGAGGTCGACGCCGCCGAGGCACACAGCGCCCGTCGCCCGGTGGCGTACGACGAGGTCCAGCGGCTCGCCGCGCTCGGATATGTCCAGAGCCCCGTCCCGCGGTCCGAAGGTCCCCGCGCCGATCCCAAGGTCATGATGGATGTCTTCCTCAAAGCATTGGCGTGCGAGGATCTCTACCTCCGAGCAGAATACGAGCAAGCGTCGTCGACCGCCCAAGAGGTTCTCAAACAATGCCCGCAGTGCATCCAGGCGCTGCGCGTTCTGGCGTTCAGCTACATCAGGCTGGGGCAGCCGCGCGAGGCGGTCGCCCTGCTCCGATCCGCAGTTCGGGACCGTCCTGATGTTTTCCTCGTTCGGTCCTTGGCGCAGGCGTTGATCATCTCAGGCGAGTTGGACCAAGCCTGGGAGACGCTGGATCTCTATGAAACCATCGACCCCTCGGACGGTCAGATCGCGCTCCTTCGCGGCGACATTCTGGTCCGCCAGCAACGCCTGCCGGAGGCCCTCGCCAGCTATGAAGAAGCCATCCATCAGGACGAGAATCAGGTCGGCATCATCGCCAAAGAGCGAATCGAGCGCCTGAGCCGGGGCTAGGCGCCCGCAGCAGAAGGAGGCTGTTTTCAATCCGA
>CAZERK010000367.1:0-4244 GCA_964514515.1 uncultured Planctomycetaceae bacterium | reverse complement strand
AGCAGCGAGGTGGCGCCCAGGCGGTTGGCGCCGTGGGAGGCGCTGTCGCACTCTCCGCAGGCGTACAAGCCGGGAACCGTCGTCGCGTGGTTCTTGGGCGAGACCTTCTTCATGCCGCCCGTGGCCGCGTCCTTCTCGTACCCGACCAGCACGCCGCCCATGGAATAGTGCATGGACGGGAAGACCTCCATCGGCTCGGTATAGGGGTCGCCGCCGGCGAAGGTATGGTACATCTCCAAAATATCCCCCAGGCGACTGCGGAGAAATTCGCGGGGCTTGTGCGACAAATCCAAAAAGACGACTTCCTCGCCGCGGACGCCCATGCCCATGTGCGCGACGACGCGGAAGATCGCGCGGCTGGCCACGTCGCGGGGAACGGTGTTGCCGTAGGCGGGGTACCATTCTTCCAGGAAGTAGAAGCGGTCCTTGTCGGGGATCTCGCGGGGATGCCGCTTGTCGCCGATGTTCTTCGGCACCCAGATGCGGCCGCCCTCGCCGCGACACGCCTCCGACATGAGCCGCAGCTTGTCGTGGCCCTTCATGGCCGTCGGATGAAACTGTGCGAACTCCGCGTTGGCGTACTGGGCGCCCTGCTGGTACACGCGCGAGGCCGCCGCACCGGTCGAGTTGGTCGACATCGTCGAGCGGCCCCAGATCAGGCCCAGGCCGCCCGTCGCCAGGATGACCGCCTCGCCGCGGAACGTCTGCACCGACATGTCGCGCAGGTTCATGGCGGTGATGCCGCGGCACACGCCCGCGTCATCGCGCACGATGGAGAGGAACTCCCAGTCTTCGTACTTCGTCACCTTGCCGTCGGCCTCGTGCCGCCGGACCTGCTCGTCGATGGAATACAGGAGTTGCTGGCCGGTCGTGGCGCCGGCGAAGGCCGTGCGGCGGTTCTTGACGCCGCCGAACAACCGCTGATCCATGCTTCCTTCGGGCGTGCGGCTGAACGTCACGCCCATGCGGTCGTAGGTGCGGATGATGCCGGGGGCCGCCTCGCACATGCTCTTGATCGGCGGCTGCTCGGCCAGGTAATCGCCGCCCTTGATCGTGTCCACGACGTGCTGCCAAACGGAGTCGTTCTGCCCTTTGACGTCCATCACGGCGTTGATGCCGCCCTGGGCGCAGGCAGAATGCGACCGCTTGACCGGGAAGAGGGAGAACAGGCTCACGGGCGTCCCGCTCTCGGCAACGCGCAGCGCCGCCCAAAGACCTCCCAGGCCGCCTCCTACGACAATCACGTTCGCCTTGTCAGCCATAGTTTCTTACTCATCTTCGGGCGCCGCTCGGGCCGCCTGCTCCGCTATTGAGCGGATCGAGGCACGGCGGCCGGCTGGTCCGGCAGCGCTCGTTGCACCACGATTCGGTCGCTCGCGACGGCGCCCGGCGGCGAGGCGGTCGCGAAGGCATACAAGCCCAGACTGCCGCCGATGAACAACACGAGTCCGACGAGCATTCCGAAGCCCAGCACACGCTTCTGCGCCCTCGGTCCGATGGCGATGCCCCACGTAATACAGAAGCTCCAAATACCGTTGCCCAGGTGGTAGCAAGCCGCGGCGAGGCCGATCCAGTAGATCGTCAGCGTGATCCAAGCCGGCATGACGAACTCGCCGCCCGGCTGCCATGCCGTCAGGCCCTTTCGCGTGATCTCGAAGGGGTCCTGGCTGCCGATAAACTCCGGCCCCCAACCGACCCAATGCGCGAAGCGGTACTTCAACAGGTGGACGATCATGAAGGCGAAGGCGATGTAGCCCGTCAGCCTTTGGAGCAAGTACCGCCGGTTGTCCATGTGCGGATACGCCAACACGTTGCTCTGGCTGGTCAGCGCGATCTTGATTCCATAGACGCCGTGAAACGCGATGGGCAGAAAGATGCCGAAGATTTCGAGAAGCACCAGCCAGGGCAGGCCGTGCAGAAAGTGCACGGACTCGTTGAATTTCTCCCTGCCGCCGTAGAACGCCAGCGAGTTCGTCAGCATGTGCTCGCAGAGGAACACGCCGATGGGGACGATGCCGCACAACGAGTGGAGTTTTCGCAGCAGGAAATGATACTTCTGGTCGATGCCTTGGGGATCGATCGTCGTGGTGTTCAAGGCTAGTGACCCTCAGAGCCGGGCGTTGCGATGCTCGCTCAACGCCGCGCGAGCACCTCGACCGGGCAGTCGGACGCGATGTCGGTCCCGCGGGCCCGCCGGCTGCTCCCAGGCTTCCGTGAACGATGTCGCTGAAGCGACGCCTCTGCCTGGCACGGAGAGCAATCCGCGCGCCGCGGACGCCGAAAACTCGCCCGGCAGCGTATGATCGGCGACCGAGAGCGTCAACCAGCATTGCCGAAGGACGCCGGCGAGAAGCGTCTTTGGAGGTCGAAGGATCGGGCGGTGTCCCCAGGACGGCCACGGCCGCCGTCGGAGCGAGCGACAGGCAGCCCAGGTCCAAACGCTGCGCCCGACTGCGGGCTTCCGCAGCGGCGGTCCTTGTGCTATAGTGAAGGGCGCGAGCCAAATATGCTGGGCGGCGCGAGGACGCGACTCCGGCGCCTCAGAAACGCTCCCAGCCCGTTCTGAGGGGATCATCATGCCGAATCGGTTGCCCACACGAGTTCTGGGATGGGTATTGTTTTGCGCCCTGCTCCTGCCGACGCCCTTCGCTTCGGCCGAAATGGTGGACCTGACGGGCTACCGCATCGTCATGGTCGATGTCCAAACCGAGGCGGATTTGGCCTTCGTGGAGGAGGTCAGCGAGTCGATTCTCGAAGACTACATCGGTGTGCGTCCTATGCGGGTGGTCATCGCCCCGGAGCGGATGCGCGATCTGGAGGCCAGCGGTCTGCGCTTCGAGGTCCTGCACGAGAACATCCAGGAACTGATCGACGCGGAGCGCGTCCCGGCCGGCCGCGGGACGTGGGACGCGTACATGACGCTGCAGCAGCAGATCGACTTCATCAATCAAGTCGCGGCGGAGCACCCGGACATCGCCGAGGTGTTCAGCATCGGCCAGTCGTGGGAGAATCGTGACATCTGGGTGCTGCACCTGACGGGCGCCGGCGCCGGCCCGAAGCCCGCCCTCTTCTACCACGCCACGATTCACGCCCGCGAATGGATCCCGGCGCCGGTCGTGCTTTACTTCCTGGAGTACCTCATTGACAACTACGGCGTCGATCCGTGCGTGACGGCTCTCGTGGATCGCTCCGATATCTATCTCTCGCCGTGCGTGAATCCGGACGGCTACGCCTACACGTGGTCCAGCTACCGCCTCTGGCGGAAGAACCGCCGGAACAACGGCGGCGGCGTCTATGGCGTGGATCTCAACCGCAACTGGTCGCTCGGCTGGGGCGGCTACGGCTCCAGCGGCTCGACAAGCTCCGAAACATACCGCGGTCCATCGGCCTTCAGCGAACCGGAGACCCAGGCGTTGCGGGACTTCATCCTGGGCCATCCCAACATCACCACGTACATGGACTATCACAGTTATGGGCAGTACCTGATGTGGGCTTGGGGCTACCAGTGTGTGGGCGGACCCATGGAACCCGATCGAACCAAGTTCCAGATGGTGGGGGGAACGATGGCGGCCATGATGGAGGCGGTTCACGACGTGTACTACGAGCCGGGCCCCATCTGCGAAACGATCTATCAATGCAGCGGCGTCTCGGTCGACTACGTCTATGGCGAAGCGGACCGTTTCGCCTTCACCATCGAACTGCGTGACACGGGCAGCTATGGCTTCGAGTTGCCGCCCAGTCAAATCTTGCCGACGTGCGAGGAGAACCTGCCGGCGCTGGTGTTCCTTTCGGAGTGGGCCACGTCCGGCGTCATGATGGACCTGCCCGACGGCGCGCCTGCCTATGTTCTGGAAGATACGCCGACCGTCCTCAACGTGACCATCACGTCGGCGCAAGAGAACTACGCATCCGGCGTCTGCCATTACCGCAATAATCCCAGCGATCCGTTTTCGTCCGTGCCGCTCGTCCATCAGTCGGGCAACAACTACACGGCGACGCTGCCGGCGGCGACGTGCGGCACGACGTTGGAGTACTACCTCACGGCGGTGGGGGACGGCGGGTTGGTGGCCGCCCTGCCGTGCGGCGCTCCGAACAACGTCTACACGGCCCAGGTCATGGACGTCGTTCCGGGTCCCCAGCCGATCTATAGCTACACCTTGGACAGCAACCCCGGCTGGTCCCGGCAGGGGCAATGGGGATTCGGCGACCCTGCGGGTTACAACGGCGATCCTCAGACGGGCTAC
>CAZERK010000366.1:0-4255 GCA_964514515.1 uncultured Planctomycetaceae bacterium | reverse complement strand
AACACGAATTGCGGTGCCGGGTGGGCTCGGCAGACGCTTGGTCGCTTTCAGTTCCACGAAGAGGGAACTGGTCATGGCTGGCGCTGCGTTCGCCATCGTCGGGTTCCCCCATTACTTCTGACCTGACGTCACAAGGCTCTTCGGCCCATAGAAGAACTTGCCCAGCATGGCCAACAGTTCGTCGACGGGGCAAGCCCCGGACAGCGCGAGGGCTTCGGCGGTCTCTGTGGCACCCCTCATTTGCTGTACATGAAGCAGGGCGTCCAGTTGGCTTCGAGTCAGCATCCCCATCTCCATCGCGATCTCGCCGAAGGGGCGGTAGTTCTTTCGCTGCTCGTCTAGGATGACGTCGATGTCTCCGCCCGTAATCATGCCATAGCTGAAAGCGATGGAGCCGATGGGCTCCGGCGCACCTCGCAGCAGATGGCTGAGCCCTTCGATTTGTTCCGTCTGAATGACGTTCTGATCAGCCAAGTATTCGAGAAAGGCCTTCCGCATGATGACTCCCCCAGGGCAAACGCAGTTGCCCTTTCCCGGCGGCTTTGCTGCATGTTTTCATCGTTTGACTGAGGATGAATGATGAGCATAAATAGGTGAGCCCGGTAATGTTGTTGCTCGGCGGTCCGTCTGGTATTCGAAGGGTCCGTCTCGACCTTACGCGAGAGCCGAGATCGCTTGAAGCTCCCGCATTTTCGACCTTCTGAGAGGCTCGGGCCTGCGAGGATTGCAGAGCTCTCTGAGCGCGTCTGACAAGATCGAGCGGGGGGCGTCCTCGACCTCCCTCTTCCGCGGTGTTTGACGACATCGCCGGCCCGGAGGCGCGCATTTCCTGGGGAAGTCGGTCGCTGCATCGTGTGTGTCCACAGAAGCGCGCTGGACAGTGGCGTCGGATCGTTACGGGCAATGAGGGCGGTCTGTGCGGCTTGGAAAACCGCCGCCATCTACGGTGCGCGGGGTCGGCGGCAATCATCGAACGCCGCGTTGCACTCGAAGGCTGGCGTGTTGATGCCATCGGCCAGCGCCGTGACTCTGCGAGGAAGCATCGCCCGGCGTCTCCGGCGATGCCGGATGACGTGATTGCCTAAAGGTGCTCGTCGGCCATTCCAAGAAGTCCGCCTCGTTATTGGCGCCTATAATCGAGCGCCAAGGGCGAGCCAGGGAACGTCATAAGGGTGGAGTTGTCAGGCGGCCGGCGCCGAGAAGCTTGAGCGGGGTCGGCTTGAGCACGCGGACCGACGTGCCACGCATCCCCGGACGATGCGGTAAGCCTGCGCGGCCGACGGCACGACGCGATGCTGCAAGAGGGTGAGCCGCTTGCTGCGATATTGTGGCGTGCGGCGGCGAAACGGAGGCTCGTTTGCGGTGACAAGACGACCTGTCTGCAGCGAAACGCCTGCGTCAGGAAGAGTCTTCATACAACGCCTTGATTTCCGCGCGACGTTTTGGGTATTCTGCAAGGACAGGGTGGAGTCACACCAACCGGGCTGGCTGCGTTTTGAAGCGGCGAGCCGCGAACCGAAGGCGTCTAGGACGAGCCTCCTCCGACTTCAGGCTGAGCGGTCCCTCATTCCAACCGGATTCGCGCGCGGTGCCGTAGCCGCGCCGAGGGGTCCATCATGGACGGCTCACGGGGCGTCCGAGTGCGGCGCCCGCCTGGAGTCGAAAGATCGTGATTGGGCGTCGTCGCCCGGCGCGAATCTGGGCGGCGGCACGCGTTGTTTGTGCGGCGACCGTCGGCGAGGACGCCTTCGCTCGACTGCGCCGGTCTGTCGGTTTTGCTGCGTCCGAGTTCGTCCGCGTGCTGCAGTCGAGCGGCACGCTGGACGAGAAATGCGGTCGCGGAGGTTCTGGCAGCGCGGTTCGAGGGTGGGCGGGGTGTCCTGTACTTAGCGAGGGAGATTGGGATGTCAACTACGAGTCGGTCTTTCGTCGTTCTCGGAGGGGTTGTATCGGTCGCGTCGTTGATGTTGCTCGTAGCGAGACCGGGCCTGCCCAACGAGGCAACGTGGGTTTCTGTGCAATCCTCGCATCTCTGCGCGTCGCGTTGTGCCGCAGGCACACAGGACGTCGGCGGGCGCTCCGCGGGTAGCCCGACCGAATTGGCTCCGGATGCCGCTGACCGTTCGGCGATATTCCAGCGCCTCGTCGAGGGCATGGGGGAACGGAGCGACAACGTGGCGATCTGCTTCGCCCCAGGGACCGACCCTCGCGTGGTGGAGGAGATGTGCGAGCGGTATCCTCAGCTTTGCGGCCACGACGAAGACGGCCGGTATTTTCTTTCCAGCCGATGGTCTGGGGCGCAGGGGAGCCCGCGAGTGCTGACTTGGAGCTTCGTCCCAGATGGCCTGAACGTCGACGGCGCGAGCAGCGAGCTGTTTAGCCGGATGGACGCGCAGTTCAGCGGGAACCGCGCGCTGTGGATCAGCAAGTTCCAGGAATGCTTCAACCGCTGGGCCGCCCTGACGGGACTCTACTACCAGCGGATCACCTACGGCGGCCATGACTGGGACGACGGCGCCGCCTGGGGTACAGACGGAGGTTCGAATCGAGGCGACATCCGCATCGGCATGATCAACATCGACGGCACAAACGGCGTCCTGGCCTACAACTACTATCCGTCGAACGGCGACATGGTCATGGACCGCTCGGAGAACTGGGCGCAGTCGTCGAACAACTATCGCTGGTTGCGCAACATCGTTATGCACGAGCACGGCCACGGCATCGGCCTCGCCCATATCTGTCCGCCTAACGGCTTCTCGCTCATGGAGCCCTACATCAACACCGGCTTCGACGGGCCGCAGCACGACGACATCCGCGCCGGCCAACGCCATTATGGAGACGCCTACGAGACCGACAACAACGTTGCGACAGCGACTGACTTGGGCTCGTTCGTCCACAATCAGACCGTGACGGTCGGTACGGTGCCTTCGCCGGCGGTCAATTATGGTTCGACCTTGTCCATCGATGCCGATAGCGAGCAGGATTGGTTCAAATTCACGGTGGGTTTTGATGCTGCGGCGACCGTGATGATCACGCCCATCGGTTTGAACTACGAGTCGAGCCCGCAAGACTGCGGCGGTGACATCGGTTGCTGCTCAGGGGATTTCGTCAACAGCCTGACCGCCGCAAACCTGGACTTCCAGATCATCGGTCAGGACGGCAGCACGGTGCTCGCGACGGGCGCCTCCCAGCCGGCCGGCAGCGTCGAATCGCTCAGCGAGGTCGGCTTACCGGGCGGCGCAGGCACCTACTATCTGAAGGTGTACGACGGCGACACGCCGAGCCAGACCCAGCTCTACAAGCTCCAGTTGACCATCTATGACTGGGCGGGCGACCACACGCCGCCGACGCCGAACCCGATGACCTGGGCGAGCCAGCCCGCCCCCGTCCTGGATTCTCCGTCTCTGATGGCCATGACGGGCTCGTTGGCGTCTGACGCCTCAGGCGTGGCCTACAATTTCGATTGTGTCGCGGGCTCGTGCCATTCCAGCGGGTGGAGCGCGTCCCGCGACTACGTCGATTCGGGCCTGACGGCGAATTCGCCGTACAGCTACGCCGCTCGGGCTCGGGATTTGTCGGAGTATCTGAACGAAACGCAGCCATCGACTCAGGTGCAGACGGTCACCAGCATCGAGAAACCGACGACGCTCAGCTTCTCGAACATCCAGGAGACGTCGATCCAGGTGGATGTTCCCGGCGTCTTCACCAACCTGAGCTACTACAGTTCCGGGATCTTTCTGGAGGTGACGTATGGCGGCGCGCCGGTTGGCGGCGGCGACGCCAACACGTGGAAGAAATCGCAGGTTTTCAGTGTCACGGGTCTGACGGCCGGCACGAGCTATACGTTCCGAGCCAAGGCTCGAAACCTCGTGGCTTTCGAGACGACTTACACGGCTCCGTTCGTTCAGCAAACGGCCAGCGGCGTGATCTGCGCGCTGCACGGCGACATAAATGGTGACGGCAGCGTGGATGGCGACGATATCCCCGGTTTCGTGCGTGCCAAGCTGGGGCAGGCCCCGGTCGGCGGCGAGAACCAGGCATGCGCGAACTACGGGAGCGGAACGCTGGCCGGCGATCTGCAACTGTTCATCGCCGACCTGCTTGAGTAGTCCGACGCGGTTTGTCAATGCGGGATATCGTCGCGCTGTCCCGGCAGCGAAGCGGTGTCGCAGCGTGTGCGGCAAGTTGCGTTGGGCCATCGCGGAGGGTCCCACAAGCCGGCAGCGATGTTGACTTGGGGGCGGTCGATCACGTA
>CAZERK010000365.1:0-4259 GCA_964514515.1 uncultured Planctomycetaceae bacterium | reverse complement strand
CGTCGAGCGAGCCCGGCCTTGCAGGCTCGGCCTGAGAAGTGGCCGCCTCGGGCGATGCCGGCTCCGCAGATTCTGTCGTCGCTGTAGACTCGTCGGACGAGCCCGACTTCACGGACTCGGCTGACGAAGCGATCTCGTCCGGCAAGGCCCCGGATTCGGCTTTCTCCGGCTGCCGCGGCTTCTCCGACTGAAACTCGACGTCGCCTTGCTCCCATCGACGGAGCACGTCCAACGGAATCACGGGGCCGACACGGTTCGTCTCGTCGCCGCCCGCTTGCCGTTCGCCCTCTTTCGCCTGCCCCGTGTCGTCCTTTCGACGGCCTCTTTCCGTATCCTTATCGGAGTTGCTCGCCTTCTGATCGGCTTCGGCGGCGCCTTCGGCGCCGCTCGGCTGCGACGCAGGCGCCGATGCCGGCATCGATGCTGCGCCAGCGGCGGGCGTCGTCGTTGTCGGCGGCCGTTCCGACCGGTCCATCGACGCGGAGACGACGGCTGACAGGAGCAGCAGCAGGATCGGCAAGGCGAATATCAGAACGCGATGAGACCGCGCAGGTAGCGGAAGCGTTGCCACCTCTGACCCTCCTGATTGGGCGACTTGTCCGTCCGACGGCTTCTCGCCGTGAGCGGGCGGCGCCGTCGCCTCACGATCCACCGGCACGTGAGGCAGATCGGATTCTCGTGATTGTGGGCCGCAGCCCCCTTCCGTTATCTGACCAAAAACCCATGCGCGATGTCAACCTCCGGCCTCGCAGCATCGCTCGTCGCCACGAAAATCGCACGATCTCCTCAAGACGCCGCGCTGGCTGCGTCGCGCTGCCTCGCTTGTTTCTTTTCGCCTATTCACGCGCGACCCTGAAGAACGGGCTGCGCCCCGCGCGTCTCAGGGCGGGTCGCGCTGCTATTCGGACGCAGGCAGCGTCCGCACTTTCGTTGAGGGCGCCTCGTTCCCCGACGGGCGAGCCTCGTTCCTGGACGTGCGAGACACCCCGTTGGGAAGACCGTTCAGTCAAGAATAGCGGAACCGCCGAGCGAGCCTCACGCGGTCGCGACGGTTTCATCAGATGCCGACCATTGGTATTTGCCCGGCAGGCCGTGCCGGCCGCCGCGCTCAGCCTCCCAAGCAGAGAAGGACCGGCCGCGGGTTCGTATCCCACAGCCGGTCCTTCGTCCTAAGTCACCCCGAGCGGAGCGGGTCACTCGCTTAGGGATTCAGCATCGCCTGCACCAGATCGTCTACATCGTCGATCGTGACGAAACCGTCCGCGTTGAGATCGGCGGCGCAGAACTCTTCAACACCGACGGCTGCCGCATAGGGATCCATCAACACGTCGACGAAGGGCGCGACGTCCAAGCCGTTCAACGCTCCGTCGCCGCTCACGTCGCCCGGCAGAATGCCTTCACACGTGAAGTTGATGATGGCCCAAATCTCCACGTCGTCGATGTTCCATCCGGGGTACGTCACGCTGTAGTCCGTTGCGCCCATGCTCCAGCGGATGAACACCGTCTCGTGTCCGTCGGCGACGGCGGAGACATCGAGCGACATCTGCGTCCACGTCGAGTCCGCGATTCGAGTGGTGCTGTGATTCCAGACCGTCGTCCAATTCGTGCCGTCGTTGGATACATCGACCGTCGCGCCGTCGTAATCCTCCTCCACGCCGAGCCATCGCCAGAAGCGAAGCTGCGTGTTGGTGAGGTTTTTGCAGTTGATGGCGGTCGTCGTGAGGCGCCTCACGGGCATGTTGTTGGTGTAGTCGCCGTAGAGGTTGTAGCCGTATACGTAGAGGTTGGTATGCCCCTCGATCGGATCATAGTTGTGCGTCCCTCCGCCGGTCGGGCGGCCATAGGCCCAGGCGCCCTCCGTCGTCCAACCGGGATTCGCGTCCAAGGGGAAGAAATGCGCCTGCTGCGGGATATTCTCGCCAACGGTGATCGCGACGGTCGCCACGTTCGATCCGGCCGAGGCGTCTCGAACCGAGAACTGGAACGAGGTGGTCAGGCTGAGGCCGTACGGCGGAATATACGTCACCGTGCCTCCGTCAATGAGCGTATAGGGCGCGGTCGTGATCTGTCCGCCGTCGGGATCCACCAGGATGCCTTTGCCCGGCAGCGGCAGGCTCTCGATGATGTAAGTCAGGGCGTCGCCGTTCGGGTCGCTTCCTTGAAGGGCGACGTCGCTGGGGGCACTTCGCGGCAGCAGGAGCTGCATGTTGTAGGCCACCGGATTCCAGGCCGGCCCGCCGACGGCCAGATGGGCGTCGCGCGTCGTATCACCATCGTGGTCCGTCAAGTTGGCGAAGTCCACGACGGCGCCGTAGGAGCCCTGCGGGAGCGCGTTGGCGGCCGCATTGATCGCGACCGTCACATTGGTCGAGCCCAACGCGGGCAAGGTCCCAGAGCCGTTCGTGACGGTGATCCAAGGGGTCGTGCAGGAGACCTGGTACTGCAGAGGCGTTTCGTTCTTGTTCTCCAAAACATAGATCAGACTCGCGGGCGTAAACGGTCCGCCAATCGGCCCGGCCGCGTCCAGCGCCGTCGATGGCGCAACCTTCAGGCCCGTGGGAGGCTCCGCGACGCCGATGATCCGCACGGAGGGGTCGCCGAAAACGTTCCAGGTGTCGAACATCGACACACCACCGGAGCCGTATGCGTCCATCATGGAACAAGAACCGCCGAAGCAGAGCGTGCCGAAGCTCACGTACTCTTCGGCGCAGTAGAGGATGTTGAACTCGTCCTGGCCTTCCATTGGGGGCGCCCAGGACTGGTTGATCGATGACATGTACGTCGCGATGGCGCCGGTGGGGACGCCGTTGTGCGTCGCCCGCAGCCATGCCTCGGCGAAACAGGTCGTGCCTGCGAACTGGCCGTTGACGCACGCGACGCTGACGATGAAGGGCAGCATGTTGTCGTTGACGAGCTGGTTGACGTGCGTACTGGAGAAGCCAGAACTGCTCCAGGACGTTACGCTGCCGTGGCCGCAATAGTTGACGATGCCGCGTCCGGCGTTGAGGGCGTTGGCCACCATCGTCGCGTTGGCGCTCGGGTCGTAGATCTGGTCGACGAGCGTGTAACCGTGCGCCAGCAGCCAAGAGCGGATTTCATCCATGTGAACGTTGTCCGCTTGTCCTTCATCGCCTTGGCCGGAACCTTGGTTCGAGGCGATGCCGGTGCCCCGCCAGAACCAGTCCTGCGTCGTCGCGGGCATGGTCTCATAGGTGATCGTCCGTTGTACCTGCGTATCGACCTGCGCCGACGTTTCTGCCGAGAAGCGGCCGACCATGATGTCGGGGTAATTGTCGCCGCCGGCCAGCTTGGAATAGGTCGGATCGCTGGAACCGCCGGACGCGCTGGGCGTCGGCACTTGGGCCGAGTCGCCGACCAGCAGCGCAAACGCCAGGTCGCTGCTGTTGTACACGTTCTGTAGGTAATTCTTGATCTGGGTCGCGTTCGAGCCGGCCGTGGAGACCGGCACGGCCGTCGTGCTGATGCCGATCGAGTTCTTATGGTCGACGAGCGGCTGAACGTTGGCGGCCCAAGAATCGTAGTAGATGATCAGCATGCTGCCGACCTCATCCAGCGGCGCATAGCGATCCGGACACGAGTAGTTGAGGAACTGATGCTTGTACAACTGATGAAATGCCAAGCTCAAGTTGCCAGATCGCGTGCCGCGATCCAAGACGTTGATGTGTCCGGGACCGCTCTGGGAGACTTCGAGCACGACGTTGGTGTAAACGCGGCGCGTGCGCCGCAGGGCGTTGTACTGGAAGGGATTGAACGTCACGACGAGGCCGCGGTAGTCACGCAGAATGTACGGCTCGCCGAGCGCCGCCACCTGCCCGGGATAATCGGCATCGACCTGGTAAGCCTGGCCGAACGTGTAGGGCACGGTGTCGGGGTCGACGGTTCGCAGAAGATCGCCCTTGGACGGCGCGACGTCCATCCCGGGACAATCTTGGTGCTGCTCGCTGACGACGCGAACGACCATCTCGGCGTCATCGGGAATGATGATGCTGCGGTTCACGTGGGGCAGCGCGGGCGATCCCTTGTCGAGGATGAGCGCTTCGTCTCCCAGCGAGACCGTGGCGTATGACCGTCCATCGATCTCGACGGCGCCAAACGTGAAGTCCTTCAGTTCGTACGAAATCAGGATTCGGTCCGGTGAGTTTTCCGGGACCGTGATCCGAATGGCGTCGCCGTGGTCTCGAGCCGCGGCAGGCGGGGCCCACAGGACCATCGCCACCAGGACGGCGACGACGCAGCTG
>CAZERK010000364.1:2368-4260 GCA_964514515.1 uncultured Planctomycetaceae bacterium | reverse complement strand
CGATCGACCTCGTCGTGCCCCCCAACACGACCGCCACGGTCAGCGTGCCGACGAACGACGCAACGGCAGTCACGGAATCGGGGCATCCCGCCTCGACGGCCCCCTGCGTCACGTATCTCGGCACGCAAAACGGCGTAGCGTGTTACCTCGTTCCCGCGGGGCGCTATACGTTCTCCATGGTGTGTGCGGCCTAGCAGCTCGTGTCGAAGGCGATTGCTCTATGCTGAGCGCGACACGCGTGGCCTAAACGTCGTTCCGCAAGGTGCCTATCCCCTTTCGCCACGGTCGACTAGACAAGGGCCATGCAGTCGATCTCGATCTTGGCGCCCGCCAGGACCAGAGCTTTGACGATGACCGTGGAGCGGGCCGGCGGATCGGTGGGGAAGTACTTCATGTAGACCTTGTTGAACGTGGAGAAGTCGCCGACCTCCGTGAGGAAGGCCGAGCATTTCAACACGCGATCCATCTTCGAGCCGGCCGCCTCGACCGCAGTCTTCAGGTTCTCCATCGCTTGGCGGGCTTGCTGCTCGAAATCGTCGCCAACGAGGTCGGTATTGCCGGGGACTTGGGGTAGCACGCCGGAGACGTACACGATATCCCCGCAGCGAACTGCTCGGGAGAAGGCCGGCGAAGGGCTGCCCGGGACGATTTCCTTTCGCGGCTGCGGCCGTCGCTGCGCAGGCGGCTCCTGCGCACTCAGGGCTGCGGTCAAGGCGCCGCCGGCCAGCGCTGTCGCACCGATTTGGGCCATGAACGTCCGCCGATCTTTGGCATCCATCGAAAGCACCTCCAGAGACGAGGGCCCGGCTGTCTTTCGGGCCAGGTCGATCTGCATCGGAGACGCGTCCGGACGCCTCCGGGATGATGCGCTCGCGCACCGGCAGCGATTGTACAGGAGCGCCTGTTCGGCTGTAATGACGGCGGAGAGAACGAGGGCGGCTTGGCGACTGCGCGACGGGATTCGCGCCGGCGGGCAGCGTTGGCGCTCGTTGTGAGTAGACCGTTGGCGTTCGTTGAAGGCAGACCGAGACTGGCGGTGCGGATCGCAGGACAGAGCCAATCCGCTTGGGGCAAGGGAGAGCAACGCCGTGGACGTCAAGGAGCATATATATGCGGACGATCCCTCGCAGGGACCTCGCGACGTACGGACGACGCTGGGCGGAGTTGAGTACTACTTCCTGGGCAACGGGCTGATTCAGGCCGTCGTACAGGTCTGCAATTCAGGAGCGGGAACGCCGGTCGGCTTGCTCGTGCTGCGACCGGACAGGCTTGGCCCGAAGCGCGACGCCATGACGATGGATCCGCACGCCGGGCTGGAGCCGACGATGATCCGAATTCATCGAGAGGCTCGCGTTGTCCAGGCGTCGCTGGGGCAGGTGCGGGCGTGCTGGGGAGATGTCGCCGGTGTCCCGACGGTCTGCGTGTCGTGGTCGGCGGAGGAGGTGCGCGTTGAGGAGCGGTTTTGGTGCCCGGACCGTTCGTTGCCTCTGCTCCGGCGCGACGTGCGCGTGCGCAACACGGGCGCCGCCGGCGACGTCGTCGTGCAGACCGGCCTTCAGGAACGGCCGATTCAACAGACCGTTGCGCTGGCGGCCGGAGAAGAGCGAACGGTGGCCCTGGTTTACCGTGTCGCCGAACGAGATGACGGGCCGCTGCTCACGACGGAATGGCACGGCGAGGAGGCTCCGCCGGATGCCGCGATACGCTACTGGGGGAAGTTGAGCGACTGCCGATTCTCGTCCGATCTGCTCAACCATCTGTTCGCCGCTGCCCGCCGTCAGCTCCCGGCGGCCATCACGTCGTGGGGTAGGATGGACGGCGGTATCTGGCAATACAACTTGGAATGGGTGCGAGACCAATCCGCCGCGGCCGCCGCGCTGACGATGCGGGGC
>CAZERK010000364.1:0-2358 GCA_964514515.1 uncultured Planctomycetaceae bacterium | reverse complement strand
ACCTGGCTCGAACGATGTTGGATCGGATGCTGCGCGACTTCGTGACGGACGAAGGCGACACGGTTGACTCCGGCCGTCGCCGCGAGACGGATGATGTCGAGTTGGACCAGAACGGCGAGTTGCTGTTGGCGATCCAGGCGTACGTCGCGTGGACGGGCGACGTTTCCATCCTCTCCGCGCATCGCCGGCGAATCCGGGCGGTCGCGGACTTTCCGTTGCGAAACGTGTTTCGGCATCCGGCTTCGGGCTTGCTGCACAATCGGCGGGAGTATTGGGAGCGCCCTGCGATCCACGGGATTGAGGACGGGATAGCGCTCGTTCAGCCGTTGTTCGCCTCGGTCGGACTGTCGGCGGCCGCTGATCTGGCTCGACACGCCGGCTGGGCGGAGGATGCGGCGAGGTGGGAAGCAGAGGCCCGCCGGCTCAAGCAGGCGATGCTGTTCGATGAACGATACGGCCTGGTCGACGGTGGGCGGTTCATCAAGCGGCGGAAGGTCAACGGGGAGGTGCATCGAGAAGCCGATCCGACGCCCCATGCCAACCTGCCGCCCGGTACGCCGCTGGCGGGGCCCGGCCCCCATCTCCTCGATCCCGATACGTCATCGATCCTGCCCATCGCGCTGGAGTTCGTCGATCCGCACGGCACGTTGGCCCGTAACACGCTCGCGGCCGTCGAGGAGCTTTGGAACCAACGGTGGAACGACGGAGGCTACAGCCGCTACCACGTCAGTTCAGAGCCGGACTCGCCGGGACCGTGGCCGTTCGCGTCGATCTTCGTCGCCCGAGCCTATTGGGAAGCGGGCGAGGATGAGAAGGTCTGGCGCGTCCTGCGATGGCTCGGCGAGACGGCCAGTCCGAAGGCGGGTTCCTGGTTTGAGTTCTACGGTCCTCGGCCGGTCCCGCCGTGCCCTCAGATCGGCATCATCCCGTGGACGTGGGCAGAGCTCGTCACGCTCTTCATTCACCACGTCTTCGGCGTGCGGCCGGCTCTAACCGGCCTCCGGCTGCGGCCGCGTCTGCCCTCCGGCGTCGACCAGGCCGAGGCGACGTTGTCGCTTGGGGCACGCCGTTTGCACGTGGAGCTGAGGCGTGCGCGGCCGGGAGAGGCCGGCGCCGTCCGCGTCAACGGCGTGAAGACAGACGATACAGCCGACGGGTTGCGATTGCCGCGACCGGAGGGTGACCTGCACGTCGCGATCGTTCAAGGATGACAAATGCGCAAGAATGCAATTCACCTCATCTGTAACTCGCATATTGACCCCGTTTGGCTGTGGGAATGGCCGGAGGGAGCGGCCGTTGCCCTCGCGACGTTCCGGAGCGCGGCGGACCTATGCGAGGAGTTCGAGGGATTCATCTTCAACCACAACGAGGCGATTCTGTACAGATGGATCGAAGAATATGATCCCAGCCTGTTTGAGCGCCTCCGCAGACTGGTCAAGGCCGGTCGGTGGCACATCATGGGCGGATGGTACCTCCAGCCGGATTGCAACATGCCGAGCGGCGAGTCCTTCGTCCGCCAAATCCTGCTGGGCCGGCGGTACTTCCGCGAGAAGTTCGGCGTCGAAGTCTCGACGGGTGTCAATCTCGATCCGTTTGGGCATACGCGCGGGCTGGTGCAAATCCTCGCGAAGAGCGGGTACGACGCCTACCTATTCTGCCGCCCCAGCCAGCAGGACTGCGGTTTGCAGACGCCGGAGTTCGTTTGGGTGGGATATGACGGATCGCAGGTTGTCGGCAGTCTGGGGACGGCGCATTACAACTCGCCGCCTGACGGGGCTCAGCGCCGGGTGGAGGATTGGCTGCGCGAGCATCCCGACAAGCCCTGCAGCGTTCTTCTGTGGGGCGTGGGCAATCATGGCGGCGGGCCGTCGCGGCGGGAGCTGCGGGACCTTGCGGGCCTGATTCGACGGACGCCTCAATACGCAATCCGGCACTCGACGCCTGAGGACTACTTCCGCAATCTTCGAAAGCAACGGACGACGCTGCCTCTTCACCGACGTGACTTGAATCCGTGGGCGG
Source organism: uncultured Planctomycetaceae bacterium (assembly GCA_964514515.1). Lineage (GTDB taxonomy): Bacteria > Planctomycetota > Phycisphaerae > UBA1845 > UTPLA1 > CAZERK01. The sequence goes on along the minus strand of CAZERK010000364.1, from coordinate 339 downwards.
TCGGCTGCTACACGTCCATGGCTCGCGTGAAGCAGAAGCACCGACAGCTCGAGAACGAGCTCTACTCGGCGGAGAAGATGGCGACGGCGGCGGCTGTCTCGGGCTTGATGGACTATCCGCGCGCGGCGTTGCGCGAGGCCGCGTACGATCTGATGGCCGGCGAGTTTCACGACGCGCTGCCGGGCTCGTCGATCGCGCCGGTCGAAGAAGCGACAGTTCAATTGCTGGATCATGGTCTGGAGACGCTGGGACGGGTCAAGGCGCGAGCCTTTTTCGCGTTGGCGACTGGGCAACGGCGGGCTCACGAAGGCGAGTACCCCATCCTCGTCTACAACCCGC
>CAZERK010000363.1:0-4266 GCA_964514515.1 uncultured Planctomycetaceae bacterium | reverse complement strand
CCCCCTGACACAGGGGAAACCGACGCAGCAAGTCGTGCGTTGCAAGGTGCGCGACGACGACCTCGCTTGGAGCAGAGCAGTTTTCGCCGATGGTTAAAACTGCTGACCGACCGCCTTGCACGCCAGGCACTTCGAGCACGTGAAGACATAGAAGCTGGCCGCGTCATGCCACCACATCTCAGCCGCCTCCGGAGGCTCGGCGCAGATGCGGTCATCGTCGATCTGCCCTACGAAGTGCATTGGCTGGCCGCAGCACTCCGGTATGTCCTCGTCCTGAATCCACAAGGGAATCCGGAACTGCTTTCGCTCCTCTTCGGTCGCCTTGCGGATCACCATGACGGTTGCCGGGTCCTGCCGCTTCTCGCAGTACAGAAGTTCGAAGTCGTCCAACCACGTGACTTCCTTGGGTGCGTCGTGAAGCTCGATGATGACTGCTTCCGCCCGCTGTGCGAGGACGCGGAACTGATCATCTGCCACCGCGGCGAATGGCCCTCCAAGGTCGCCCTCAGAGGTCGGAATCAACGCTTTCATGCACGTCCCCGTTCTGCATTGACGTCCATGCGCGGCATGGCGAACCCCCCGTCTCCGCGGCGAGTCTGTGCCTCTGGTTTCATGTGTGCGATTATATAAGGGGCTTTCGAAAGAGGAAGGCGTCTGCTTCTCTGCAGAAAGGCCCCTCAAACAGTAATCGGGGCGACTGGATTTGAACCAGCGACCTCTGCGTCCCGAACGCAGCGCTCTAAACCAGGCTGAGCTACGCCCCGATGGCGTTAAGCGAACCATCGTAGTGGACGCCGGCGGAAATGCAAGGGCGTCAGCAGGCCAAGCAAGCGCGCGCCTTGGCAGGTCCGCCTAGCGGCGATCGCCGAGGCTTCAGGGAGGGGTGAGGCGTAGACGCCGCTCGGAACGCTGCGTTCGGGACGCAGAGGTTGCCGGCGGTGGAACGGGTTCTCGCCAGGCACGGGCGGCGCCGGCGTGCGGTGGTTCGCGCTCCCCTGCGGGTCACGGCTAAACAAAGAGAGGTCGCGGTTCGACGTGGACGGGTCGCGGCTAAACAAAGAGAGGTGGCGGCTAGACGAAGAAGCGTCGCGGCAGGACAGAGCGATACGCAACGAAGCGACGGAGGCAACGCGTGGGTTACGCGGGGACCCAATGCCGCACAAAATCGCCCAGGGGATCGGCGGTCGGTCCGAAAACGGGATGGATGCGCGGGCCGATGGCGAGGAACAGGATGTTGATGCCGGTCACGACGTCGTACGGCAGGGAGCCGCGGGGGTAGCGCCAGGGCCGCAGGAGCCCGCGGACGCCGGGGGCGGGGGCGCTGCTCGGGTCGGGACGGCCGTGGGCGCGGGCCTTGAGCACCTGATACACCCAGACGAGGCGTCGCAGGACGGTGAGGGCCGGCAACAGGGCTTGTTGCCACAGCAGCGCCGAGATGTTGCCGAAGCCTAACGAGATGAGCAGGGCGGCGGAGCGTTCGCCGCGCATCCAATAGCCGACTTCACAGTTGGGAATCTCGCATTCGCTTCGGGCCTTGACGTAACTGATGAGCATCGCGTGGGTCATCGCGAGGGCGGCGAAGACGCCGTACGTGAGGTTACCGCGAAGGAGGAAGCAGCCGACCAAGGCGACGTAGACGACGGCGTCGCTCATGCGGTCGACGCAGGAGTCGAGCACGGCGCCGAGCGGCGACTTGAGATTACCGATGCGGGCGACGGCGCCGTCCAGCATGTCGCAGGCGCTGGCCAGTATGAGCAACACAAACGCGATGATGAGGTACGGCGGCCGGCCGGCTTCTCGAAGGGCAGCATGAGAGTCGCCGCCGCCGAGCAGGAGGCAGATCGCCAGGCCGCACGTCATCGCGAAGCCGGCGAGCGTCAAGCCGTTGGGCGTGACGCCGACAGTCAGCAAGGCTCGGGCGGTCGCGTCGCGGGCGTCGCAGAAGCCTTGGCCGATGAGGCGGCTCATGCCGGCATGATGTTGGCCCTGCCGGAAGCGTTTGAAGTCCTTGCTTGCGTCTGTAGGGGGCGGTTCTGGCATGGAGGGGAGTATAGCGGGACAAACGGGCGTCGTGGCAAGGGCCAGCGGTGGGCGCGCGGTTGCTCGGCGGGCGTGCAGGGGTAGAATGGGATCAGGCGGTGAGCGCGCCATGGCGGGATGCGACAGGCGCAAGAACGCGCTCCGCTGCGCGTCGCGGCTAAACAAGAGAAGCGGAGCGGCCCAATCAGGTGGGCGGGTCGCGGCCAAACAAGACGGACGCGGCGCGGCAGGACAAGACGATCAGGGTTCGTGGAGCAAGACCTTGGAAACGGGCAAGACCATCCGGTTGACGCATTATGCGTCGTGCGGCGGCTGAGCGGGCAAGCTCCCCCACGGAGCGATTGCGCAGGTCCTGCGCAGCTTACCCGCGACGAGCCACCCCGATCTGTTGATCGGTCCCGAGCATTACTCGGACGCGGGCGTGTTCCGCCTTCGGCCCGACTTGGCCATCGTGCAGACGACGGACTTCTTCCCGCCGCTCGTGGACGATCCCTACGCGTTCGGTCAAATTGCAGCGGCGAACAGCCTGTCTGATTGCTATGCGATGGGGGCCAAGCCCGTCACGTGCCTCAACATCGTCGGCTTTCCCGACAAGGAACTGCCAATCGAGGTGCTCAGTCGAATCCTGGAGGGCGGCGCCGACAAGATCGCCGAGGCGGGCGCTCTCCTCGTCGGCGGGCATTCCGTCCGCGATGTGGAGATCAAGTACGGGCTGGCCGTGACCGGCGTCGTGCATCCTGACGAGGTGATGACCAACCGCGGCGCCCGACCGGGCGACCGGCTGATCCTGACCAAGCCGATCGGCTCCGGCATCATGTGCGGGGCGGCCAAGAACGACAAGATCACCGCGGAGGCGTTCGCCGGGACGATCGCGATCATGACGTGCCTGAACGACACGGCGGGCGAGGTGGCGAAGGCCGTCAAGGCACATGCGGTGACCGACATCACGGGATTCGGCTTGGTCGGTCATGCCTGGGAGATGGCGGAAGCATCGGGCGTGACGTTCGAGCTGTTCGCCTCGAAGGCGCCGCTGATTGGGCCGACCCTCGAATTGGCGAGGGCGGGCATGTTGACGCGGACATGGAAGACGACGTTGGAGAGCGTCGGCGAGCGATTCCGTTCCAACGGCGTCGACGACGTGCTCGTCAAGATCCTGTCGGACGCCCAGACGTCCGGGGGACTGCTGATCTCGGTTCCGCCCGAGCAGGTCGACGAGACGATTTCGCGCTTGCAGGCTGCGGGCGCGCCGTGCGCAGCCGAGATCGGGCGCGTCCTGCCAGAGGAGCCGTACGGCCTCCTGCTGAGTCCGTGAGCGTGGGTGTTTGCAAGAGGACCGTCGAGCTATCCGTGCCGATTGGGGCCTGTCCCGTCTGCGGCCGATCCGGACCAGCACCCTCCGTTCACAGCCAAGTTCAGAAGATGATGGATAATCCGGGCCGTGACGCCCCAGATGGCCGGGACCTCGCCGTTTTGCGGGTCGTCGCCTGCGGCAAGGCAGCCTGCCTGGATCGGGTAGCGCAATTCTCGGCCGAGATCAGATGCCCGTCGTTGGTCGTAGCCTTGATTGCGATGAGCCTCCAGGAGGCGCGTCAGCGGGACTTCGTACGCGCCGGCGACCTCGTCGGGGTCCGCGTGGAGAGGATCCTGCCCGTCCCAAAGCCCTACGAACACGTGGACCTTCACGCAGCGGCTCTGCGTGGGGAACACGCCGAGGTCGCCCAGGATGCGGATAGCCGCCGACGGAATGCCGACCTCCTCGGCCGTCTCGCGGAACGCGGCGGCGAGCGCATCGGCGTCATCAGGTTGGATGTGCCCGCCGGGGAACGCCATCTGCCCGGACCAAGGGTCGCCGCGGTCTGCCCTGCGGATAAGCACGAGCTTCGAGTCGTCGCGTTGGACGAACAGGACGAAGACGGCGGCCGGCCGATCGGACGGCTCGATGGGCAGCGTGGGTCGTTGTGCCCGCTGCAGCGCGTCGCGCAGCTTGTCGTAGTCCGTCGACACCTGGAGGGGCCTATCGGGTGGGGCCGGCAGTTCCGATTGCAGAGCCGCAGCTTGCATACGATAGCAGATCGGTCCGCGGGCTGCGATGCTTTTGGTAGAACGGGCCGGCTGTCCGGGAAAGCCCTTGGTCCGGACGAGGCCGAAAGCGCTGCCACGCGCGTTGTGCCCGTCAGTCCGCCATCGCCGTCGAATGCGCGGGCCGTTGCGATCGGGCAGCCTGGT
>CAZERK010000362.1:1601-4285 GCA_964514515.1 uncultured Planctomycetaceae bacterium | reverse complement strand
GCCGCGCTTAACGCCGCAGTCACGGTTTTGCCTAGCCGCGACGCGCAGCGGAGCGCGCACGAACCGCTAGGAATCCCGTGCGAGGCATCTTCGGATGCGGTTGAGCGTCCTGTCCCGGCCCAAGAACGCCAGCGTCTCGCCGATAGCCGGGCTGACCGGACGGCCGGCGACGGCTACGCGGAGCGGTTGGGCGGCGTCGCCGAGCTTCAATCCGTTTTGCTCGCAGAAGCCTGTCAGGAATGCGTCGACGCCCGGAGGCGTCCAATCCGCGAGCGGCTCCAGGGCCGACAAGAGCTGGCCCAGCACGCGGTCACCGGCTCCGCCGTTCTTGGCCAGCACCTTCTGAACGGCTTTTGGGTCGTACCGAACCTGCTCGTCGGGCGCGAACAGGATGCCGGCCTTGAACTCGACGTCTGGGAACGTGCGGAAGCCGCGGCAGGCCTCGAGGACGCGTTGGACCGTTGCATCGTCCAGCGCGCCCATCGCCGAGCCGCTGACCCGACACCAATCCCGGAAGGCGGCCAGCAGGTGGTCCGGCGCGGCGGAGGCGGCGTAGTCCGTGTTCATGGCTAGCAGCTTCTCGCGGTCGAAGCGGCCGGCCGTCTTGTTGATGCGATCGAGCGCGAAGGCGTCGATCATCTCCTGTCGCGTCAGCATCTCGCGGTCGTCCTTGGGCGACCAGCCGATCAGGGCCACGAAGTTGACCAGGGCCTCGGGCAGATAGCCGGACGCGCGGAAGTCGTGAACGTCGATCTCCGGGATCACGACACCGGCCGACGCGGCGATCCGCGCGACCTGCGCCATGTCGAGCTCCGTGTCGGCCTTGTCGAGCCAACGCTGCGTCGCGTCCGCGGAAGCCTGCGCGGCATGAGCCACGTCATCCGCCGTCCAGAGCTTCTGCTTGATCCGGTCCTTCGCCGCCTGCCGGACGACCTTGTGCTTGTCGCGCTTGGACATCTTCGTGCCGTCGATGTTGAAAACGAGCGGCAGATGAGCGAACTTCGGCACGGGACAGCCCAAGGCTCGCTGCAGGAAGACGTGCTTGGGCGTGTTCATCAGGTGCTCCTGGGCGCGGAGCACGTGCGTGATACCCATCGCCGCGTCGTCCACGACGACCGCGAAATGATACGTCGGCCAGCCGTTCGACTTGACGATGACCAAGTCTTCCAGCTCGCCGGCCGGGAACTCGACGTCGCCTAGGATTTCGTCGTGGACCGTGATCGGCTCGTCCGGGACTTGGAACCGGACGACGACCGGCCGGCCCTCAGCTCGCGCGCGATCGGCGTCGGCTTCGGTCGGCGGCGGACCGGTGCGGCGGTAGCGGAAGTTGCGCTTCTCGGCCGCGGCCTGTCGGCGGAGCGCATCCAGTTCCTCCGGCGTATCGAAGGCGTAGTACGCGTCGCCGGAATCGAGGAGCCGTCGCACGGCCGCGTCGTAGAGCGCGCGGCGTTCGCTCTGGCGATAGGGGCCGAACGGGCCGCCGACGTCAGGGCCTTCGTCCCAGTCGATCTCCAGCCAGCGGAGGTCGTCGAGGAGCTTGGCCTCGGCGCCTTCGATGTTGCGGAGGACGTCGGTGTCCTCGATGCGGAGGATGAACCGGCCGCCGTAACGCCGGCTGAAGAGCCAGTTGAATAGAGCCGTCCGGGCGCCGCCGACGTGAAGATATCCGGTCGGCGACGGGGCGAAACGCACGCGTACGGAATCGGGGGGCGTCATAGATTCTTGATTCTGAACGAGGTCGTGCGCGAGGGCAACCCGGGCGACCAATACGGCCCCGGTCGTCGAGACGATTCAGAACGCGCTCCGCGGCACGTCGCGGCTAAACATAAGCATGGTCGCGGCCCCGGGGCGGTTGGAACGCGCTCCGGTGCGCGTCGCGGCTAAACGACGAAGACAATCGAGTCGCGGCTAACGACGGAGACAATCGCACCGCGGGGCGGTCCTCCAACCATCAGACTTGCTCAGCGCTGCGGCCGACGAGTGCGAGGAGATGCTCCACCGACCGGTCTCAGGCCTGCGAGCTCGGGAGGTCGGACGTGTTCAACGTCGTCAGCCCTCGCTTCTGCGCCATGGCGAGGGCGAGATCGGCGAGGGTCGTTCGATCCAATAGGGACTCGATTTGGGTGCGGATGCCCTTCCAATGATCGTGTTGTGGGCATGCCTGCTTGTCGTCGCACACCTCGAAACCGAGGATGCAGCGGTTGATGCGGTGCGATCCGTCGATGGCTTCCACGATCTGGCGAAGCGTGATCTGGTCCGGGGCTCGGCGAAGCGCGAAGCCGCCGCCGCGTCCCTTGGCAGATGAGAGGATGTCCGCCTTCACGAGCGTCTGGAAGATCTTGCCGACAAAATGCTGAGGCAGATCCACGCCTTCGAGGATGTCGCGAAGCAATCGGAACCGTCCCGGAGGCACGTCGCTGGCCAACTTTGTCAAAGCCCGGATTCCGTACTCGCATCCAACGGAATAGATCATGACACCAGCCCTCTGTTGAAATGAGCGGCCCGTATAGGAGATATTCGTATCCGAAAAAGCCCGAACATGTAACCGGCGATCGCGGCGCCACCGCCAATCGGGGCGGACTATTGGGGTATTGTAGCCCTGGAAATCCGTTCGTCGACTATTCCCATTCGATCGTGCTGGGAGGCTTGCTGGTCACGTCATAAACGACGCGGTTGATGCCCGG
>CAZERK010000362.1:0-1591 GCA_964514515.1 uncultured Planctomycetaceae bacterium | reverse complement strand
GGCTCGACCTGCACCCAATCCGCCGTCTTGACTTCGATGGTCTCGCCCACGCGGCCGACGACCACGGGCTGGCCGGCGTAGGCCCGGCCGTCGCCCATGACGCCCACGCTGGAGACCGGCAGGAGCACGCCGAAGGCCTGGGCGATTTTGCGGTACCAGCCCGCGGCCGCGATCTCCTCGATGATGATCTGGTCGGCACAGCGGAGCAGGTCGCAGCGCTGCGGCGTAACCTCGCCGATGATCCGCACAGCCAGGCCCGGCCCCGGGAACGGATGTCGCCAGACGATTTCCTCCGGCAGGCCGAGCACCTCGCCGATGACGCGAACCTCGTCCTTGAACAGGTCCCGCAGCGGCTCGATCAGGCGGAAGCCGAGTTCCTTGGGCAGGCCGCCGACATTGTGATGGAGCTTGATGTTGGCGGCGGCGCCGGCCTTGGCGTGGCCGGATTCGATGACGTCGGGATAGAGCGTGCCTTGGGCGAGGAAATGCGCGTTGGGAATCCGCCGGGCCTCTTCCTTGAAGACCTCGATGAACTCGTGGCCGATGCGGATTCGCTTTTCCTGCGGATCGGTGACGCCCTGAAGCCTGGCGAGGAACCGGTCCGCGACGTCGACCACGCGAAGGTCGATCTTGAAATGCCCCCGGAAGATCGCCTCGACGCGATCGCGCTCGTTGGCTCGGAGCAGGCCGTTGTCGACGAAGACGCAGGTCAGGCGATCGGGCACGGCACGATGGATCAGGGCGGCGGTCACGGAGGAGTCGACGCCGCCGGACAAGGCGCAGATGACCTGTTCTTCTGGGCCGACGGTGCGGCTGATGTCGGCGACGGCATGCTCGATGATGGAGCCGGCCGACCAGTCGCCTGCGGCCTTGCAGACCTCGAAGAGGAAGTTGCGGAGGATTTGCTGGCCCTGCGGCGTGTGCGTAACCTCCGGATGGAACTGCACGCCGTAGATGGGCCGATGCTCGTGCCGGACCACGGCGTGCGGGCAGTTGGACGTGGTCGCCAGCGTGACGAGCTTGCCTCCGAAGGCTTCAACGGCGTCGCCGTGCGACATCCAAACGGTCGTTTCCGTTGGGACGTGTTCGAGGATTACGTCCTGGCTGCGCGTTTCCAGCTTGGCTCGCCCGTACTCGCGGCGCTGGGCCGGGGCGACCTTCGCGCCCAGGTGCCGGCAGACGACCTGCATCCCGTAGCAGATGCCGAGTACCGGGACGGACAGATCGAAGATACGCGGGTCCGTCTGGGGGGCGTCGGCCTCGTAGATGCTCGCGGGACCGCCGCTGAGGATCAGGCCGACGACGTTGTGCCGCTTCAATTCCTCCGGCGAGACGTCCGGCGGGAAGATCAGCGAATGCACCTGGTTCTCGCGGATTCGTCGGGCGATCAACTGGACGTATTGCGAGCCGAAATCCAAGACGCCGATCGTCTGCTGGGCCATGCGCGTTGCTCCTGGTTCGGGCTCATAGCCTACGCCGCGCGGGGCGCGGCATCAACGAGGGGGGAGGACAGGGCGGATGGCGAGGGGGTGGCGCTTTGGCGGTTGACGCGCTCCGCTTCGCGTCGCGGCTAAACAAGGCGCGTTGCGGC
>CAZERK010000361.1:0-4313 GCA_964514515.1 uncultured Planctomycetaceae bacterium | reverse complement strand
ACCGGCCACCCGCCTGTTCCCGGTGCGCGTGCGCGGCGCTCACGTGTTCATCGCCACGAACCCCCTCGTCTCCTACCTTGTGTACGAGCCCTTCATCGCGGCCGGATTTGAGAAACGAGGCGAAGTCATCCGCATCGTCCATACGCTTCGTGGAGGAGACCGTCCCAAGAACGCGCACGACGAATTCGCCGAGGTGAGCGTGATGCCCAAGTCGTGTTGGGAGCCGTGGGGGCTCTTTCGCAAACCATGCGAAGGAAGGGTGCAGGACAACCTCCGAAAATGGAAGACCGGCGGTTTGCGCCGCATCTCGAACAGCGAACCGTTCAAAGATTTGCTTCATGCCGCGCCGGCCCGCGGCGCAGAACGCGAAGTCGCCCCGCATCCATCCCTCAAGCCCCAGGCTCTGATGCGGCAGTTGGTTCGAGCCGCGCTGCCGCTGGGGGAAGGCCTGATTCTCGATCCCTTCATGGGTTCCGGTTCAACCATCGCCGCCGCCGCCGCCGTTGGGCTGCGCAGCATCGGCATCGAGAAGAACGAAGAGTACTTCCGGCTGGCGTGCAAGGCGGTGCCCGTGCTGGCCGCGCTGAAGGTGAAAGACCGCGATGGCCAAGTTGAGTGATTTCGACGCGTTCGTGCCGCTCCCGCCGGGACTCGATGTCGGGGCTGTTCGCCGCGCGATCGACTACATCGAGAAGCACCTGGCCGATTTGGTGGAGATCTACTTCGAGCAAGCAAACGTGTTCAGCGCGATCGTCGGCATCTTCGGGACCAAGGCGCTCGATGCCGTCAGCAATTACGAGAAACACCGCCACTCAGACATGGCTCAGCAGCGTTTTCCCGACTTGCGGCGCCGGGGAGCGGGCGAGAATCCGAGCCCTCACAACTCGCTGGAAAGTAAAGGGAGCAAGCGTCCTTGGGCGATCCAGTCGCACTATGACCATGCCGGCTGGTACATCGTATGGCGCTACATGGTCGCCCCCACCGAAACGCTGGAACCGGGCCGGCCGGTGATCATCTGGCGCGTCGATGTCGTCTTTCTGGAGAAGTCGGATTGGAAGTACGAGAAGAGCTCCGCGGGAGAGGGCGGAGGCGGACGCACGCACACGTTCGGCGTAAAGGAAGCCGCCAAGCGACTGGCGGGCAAGTCCGTGTATCGCAGAAAAGACGTCATCCTCCGCGACGGGAAGCCCATCCCGCGGAACGGCGGCGGCCAAGAGTACGCCTGGCGAACCAAACCGCGACATCGAGGCCCTGGAGGCAACAGCGGAACTGTTTACCTCATCGACAACCCAAGCGCGCGCTGCATCGACGGCGCGGGCACCTGCCGTTGCGGCGGCGGTGCCAGCCGTCGATCCGTCCTCCCAATCGGTCCCGCTATCTGAACTGCGACGCGCCTGGCGTACCCCGCTCGACTGGTGATGCCGACGAACAGCCGCGTTCTGGCCACCACGCAGGCGCCGCGGCTCATGTCGCGTTCGCTCAGTTGCGGTGCGCGCCCGGGCGCCCGTAGAATGCCGCGCAAACGCCTCGGTATGGAGCCCGCATCTTGGCCTTGACGTCCGCCCAGCCTTTTCTCTTCGAGGAATTCGCCCAGGCGCCGCCGGTCAGCGACGCCGCGTCAACGACGTTTCTGGACAATCTGCGTTTGCCGGTTCATCGCTGGGTGCGTTTCAGCGCGGGCTTCTCCGCAGCTTGGGTGCAGCAGCTCATCGAGGGCGCTGCGGAACGACGCGACGTGCGGGTCCTTGATCCATTCGCGGGGTCCGGCACGACGCTGATTGCCGCCGAGGACGCTGGCGTTCCATCGATCGGCGTGGAGGCTCATCCGTTCGTCCATCGCCTCGCCCTGGCCAAGCTCGCGCGTCGTTCCAACAGGTCCGCCTTTCGTGAACTCGTCGCGGCAGCCTCTGCCAGCGCGGCACGTCGAACGGCAGAAATCTCGCCCTATCCCAAGCTCATCCGAGCGTGCTACACGGATGACACGCTCGCCGATCTCGACCGGCTTCGCCGCGCCGTGCTCGACGTCGACGACGGCTCCGATGCCGCCAAGCTACTCTGGTTGGCGCTGGTCTCCATATTGCGGCGCTGCTCTCATGCGGGCACGGCTCAATGGCAGTACGTCTTGCCGAAGAAGACGAAGAGATCGCCAGCCAGTCCATTCGTCGCGTTCCAGGAGCAGACGCAGATGATGGCGACTGACATGGCGGCTTCCCCAAACGGCGACGCGCCTTATGCCGGTTTGCTGCGGGCAGACGCTCGCGATTGCAAGGGTGTGGCCGATCGCTTCGCGACGCTCGTCGTTACGTCGCCACCTTACCCTAACAATTATGATTACGCAGACGCAACACGTCTGGAAATGTGCTTCTTCCAAGAGATCAGGGGCTGGGGCGATTTACAGTCGGCGGTGCGCCGTCATCTCGTTCGCTCATGCACCCAGCACGTCCCCGAGCGAGAGGTCGACTTGCAGGCCGTCCTCTCGGATCCCGTGCTTGAGCCGATCCAGGCAGAGATTGAAGCGGTTTGCCGGCAACTGGCGGACATTCGGCTTTCCAAGGGCGGCAAGAAGACCTATCACCTGATGGTCGCGTGCTATTTCTTCGACCTCGCTCACGTCTGGAAGGCGCTGCGCCGAGCTTGCGACAGCCCCAGCGAAGTCTGCTTCGTCATCGGCGACTCCGCTCCGTACGGAGTATACGTGCCCGTTAGCGACTGGCTTGGCCGGCTGGCGGTCGCCGCGGGTTTTAAGTCGTTTCGCTTCGAGCGCACCCGCGATCGAAACGTGAAATGGAAGAACCGCAAGCATCGCGTACCCTTGTGCGAAGGTCGGCTGTGGGTCGAGGGGTGAGAAGCAGACATGGCTGAATCGCCCTCGCACCGCCTTGGACAAATCATCGGCGAACTCGTAGAGGACGCTATCCATCCTCTGCTGGAAGAGGTCGCCAGAAGGCACGGGCTGTACCTTGACGCCAAGCACCCTCGCAAGGCTCGCGGCGGGAAGAGCAAGGTTGCATGGACCGACGCCAACGGAAACACGCACGACCTGGACTATGTGTTGGAGCTTGGCGGCACGGAAGGGCAGATCGGCTCGCCGAAGGCCTTCGTCGAGATTGCCTGGCGGCGGTATACCAAGCACTCCCGCAACAAGGCTCAGGAGATTCAGGGCGCGATCATACCGTTGGCCGAACGATACGCCGATGCGCGCCCCTTCCTCGGCGTCGTACTGGCAGGCGTCTTCACCGAGGCGTCGCTGTCACAATTGAGGTCGTTGGGTTTCAAAGTCGTTTACTTCCCATATGACAGCGTTCTTGCTGCGTTCGCCGCAGAGGGCTTCGACGTGGCCTTCGACGAGCACACAACCGACTCACAGGTTGCTCGGAAGGTGCGGCAATGCAGAAAGCTCACCGCGGGTCAGAGAGCTGGCATTGCCAAGTTCCTCCGCAACCGCCACCGTGACGATTTGGACACGTTTGCCTCAGCCTTGAATTCGTCGCTGACTCGCACCATCCAATACGTGTACGTGCTTCCCCTGCACGGTTCGCGTCGCAATCTCGGTGACGTCGCCAGAGCCATCGCCTTCATCGAGAGCTTCGACGAAACGAGTACCGGCGCACCATTCGTTCGCTACGAGGTTGGCGTTCGCTACTGTAACGGGGACGAGATACGGGGGCATTTCGAGGACAAGGCGGCTGCAGTCGCTTTTCTCCACGGAATGCAATAATCCTGGGGCATCGCTCCGGTTCGTCAGGCGGTTTAGCTGAGGAGATCGCTCTCATTCGATCCATCCCGAAATACGTCGGCTTGAACGCGGCGCACGGCGTTCACAGAACCCGGCGTCGACGCGGTTGAAAGCCGCCGAGCACGGCCCGTTTTGTGGCCAACGACGCCTGGGTCGGGCATCTGGCCAAGTCGGCGCGGAGCGGGTCTAATGCACGGATCATGGTCGAGCAAGTCACGGTCATCGGCGACGGGCAGATGGCGACGGTCTGCAGCGTGATGCTCGCGGACAAGGGCGTGCCCGTCCGCATGTGGAGCCTCTTTCGAGAGCAGCTCGACGCCCTGCAGACCTGGAGAGAGAACAAGCGATACCTGCCGGGCCTGCGGATTCCCGAGCGCGTATCGTTCACGCCGGATGCCGCCGCGGCCTTCCACGGAGCGGACTTGATCGTCTCGGCCGTGCCGTGCCAGTACATCCGCGACGTCTGGCGGCGGCTGGCGCCGGACTATCCGCGCGGCGTGCCCGTCGTGAGCGTGGCCAAGGGCATCGAGAACGGAACGCTGCTGCGGCCGACGCAGGTCATCGGCGAAATCCTCGA